>DATAFT010000116.1:0-2112 GCA_036257295.1 Thermoanaerobaculia bacterium | reverse complement strand
CGCGAGGGCTGCTCGATCTTCGGCGCGATCGAGCAGGAAGTCGTGCGTTACGTCCCGCCAGCCGCCTGAGACCGGAGACCGATCATGAGCAAGGCGTTCGCTTCGACCGGCGACCTCGGGCCGAAGCAGATCTCGTTCGGCGAGATCGGCCCGGACTGTTACGCGTTCACCGCCCAGGGCGATCCGAACACGGGCGTGATCGTCGGCGAGGACGGCGTCATGGTGATCGACACCCAGGCGACACCCGTCATGGCCCAGCAGGTGATCGAGCGCGTGCGCAAGGTCACCGACAAGCCGATCCGCTACGTGGTCCTGTCCCATTACCACGCGGTGCGCGTGCTCGGCGCGTCGGCTTACCACGCCGAGCAGATCCTCGCCTCCGACGCCACCCGGGCGCTGATCGTGGAGCGCGGCAAGGAGGACTGGGACAGCGAATACGGCCGCTTCCCGCGGCTGTTCCAGGCAGCCGAGACGATCCCGGGGCTGACCTGGCCGACCATGACCTTCCCGACCAGGCTCGCGCTCCATCTCGGCGACCGCCGGGTCGAGCTCATCCATCTCGGCCGCGGCCACACCGCCGGCGACATCGTCGCCTGGGTGCCGGACGCGCGCGTCATGTTCTCGGGCGACCTGGTCGAGTACCGCTCCGCCTGCTACTGCGGCGACGCGCATTTCGCCGACTGGCCGGGCACGCTCGACCGGCTCGAGGCGTTCGCGCCTGAGGCGCTGGTGCCCGGTCGCGGCGACGCGTTGACATCACACGAGCAGGTGCAGGAGGGAATCGCGCTCACCCGCGATTTCCTGAGCACGCTCTACGATGCCGTCGCGCGGAGCGCGGCGCGCGGCCTGCCGCTCAAGGACGCCTTCGACGCCTGCCGCGAGGTGATGGACCCCAAGTTCAAGAGCTTCGCGATCTACGAGCACTGCATGCCGTTCAACGTGGCGCGCGCCTACGACGAGGCGCAGGGGCTCGATCACCCGCGCATTTGGACGGCCGAGCGCGACCGGGAGATGTGGTCGGCGCTCCAGGGCTGATCGAAGAGAGCCGCGGCCGTGCCGAGCTACCAGTACAAGCCGTTCCTGTACGCCACCCCGCCGGAGCTGAAGGGCGCCCCGCCGCGGCGCTGGCCGGTGGTCGTGGTCGGCGCGGGGCCGGTCGGACTCGCCGCCGCGATCGACCTCGCGCTCCACGACATCGATGTGCTCCTGCTCGACGACAACGACGTCGTCTCGATCGGCAGCCGGGCGATCTGCTGGTCCAAGCGCACGCTAGAGATTCTCGACCGGCTGGGCTGCGGCGAGCGCATGGCGAGGAAGGGCGTGACCTGGAAGGTCGGCCGCCTGTACCACCGCGAGCGCGAGATCTACAGCTTCGATCTGCTGCCGGAGACGGGGCACAAGATGCCGGCCTTCATCAACCTCCAGCAGTATTACGTCGAGGAGTATCTGGTCGCTCGCACCCGCGAACTTGAGGACCGCATCGGGCTGCGCTGGAAGAACCGCGTGGTCGGCCTCGAACGCCGCGCCGATCACGTCCGGGTCGAGGTCGAGACGCCGGACGGGCGCTACGCGGTCGAGGCCGAATATGTGCTCGCGGCCGACGGCGGCAGGAGTCCGATCCGTGGCATGCTCGGGCTCGACTTCATGGGCCGCATCTTTGAGGAGCGCTTCCTGATCACCGATGTGGTGACGCCGGTCGAGCTACCGAACGAGCGGCGGTTCTGGTTCGAGCCGCCGTTCCACAACGGGCAGAGCGCGCTGCTGCATCGCCAGCCCGACAACATGTACCGGATCGACCTGCAGCTCGGCTGGGACGCCGATCCGGAGCTGGAGAAGCGGCCGGAGCGGGTGGTGCCCCGGGTCAAGGCGGTGCTCGGCGAGGGTACTCCCTTCGAAATCGAATGGGTCAGCGTCTATACGTTCCAGTGCCGCCGCCTCGAGCGCTTCGTGCACGGCCGCGTGATCTTCATCGGCGACAGCGCGCACGTGGTCAGCCCGGTCGGCGCGCGCGGTGGCAACGGCGGCATTCAGGACGTCGACAACCTGGTCTGGAAGCTAGCGCTCGTGCTGAAGGGCGAGGCGCCCGCGAGCTTGCTCGAGACCTATGACGAG
>DATAFT010000086.1:0-12879 GCA_036257295.1 Thermoanaerobaculia bacterium | reverse complement strand
CCGAGTCGCCGCGCACCTCGCGGCGTCTCTCAGAACACTCGCGGCGTCTCTCAGAACAGCCGCATCTGAATCGCCTTGGTGACCGCCTCCAGTTTCGAGTGGGCTTCGAGCTTGGTCAGCACGTGCTGAACGTGGCTTCGCACGGTGTGAAGACTGACCTTGAGCGTGTGGGCGATCTCTTCGCTCGAGTTGCCCTGGGAGAGTAGGCGCAGCACCTCGATCTCGCGACGGGTCAGCTGCTGCTCCGGCCGTTCGCCGGGGTCATCACTCCCAACGATCCTCTGCAGCTCATGCCCCGACATCGACAAGATGCGATCGATCACTTCGTCCGCTCGGCGCCGGCGGTAGATCGGACGCATCAGGTAGACCACCCCGTACTCGTTTTCGCCAGGCCCCAGCACTACCACGGCCGTCACCGAGACTCGGAGTGCCAGGCCTTCGGGCTGAAGCACATTCAACTCGAAGGTGTTGACCGGCTCGCCACGGGTCGCCAGCTCCCAAAACACCTGGCCGTTGCTCCGGTATGGATTCCCGAAGACGTCGGAGATCGACAGCAGCTCATGGAGCTGCTTGCCGGCAACCAGGGCAACCTTGTCGCTGCAACCGAAGAGGTGCAGCGCCGCCTGATTCCAGCAGACGATCCGATTGTCCGAGTCGGTGGCAATCGCCGGCCCGGAAGCGAGATCCACGAGTTGGTCGACCCTCATGCGTCAGTCGATGCTCTGCAGGTAGGTCGTGACGGCCGGTGCGTCACAACGCGTGCAATTCGCGCCGATCGCGCCGTTGACGAGGGTCGCGCCCGTGAAGCCGAAGAGATAGCGCAGGACCAGCAGCCCGTCTGTGAGTGGTTCGAGGGACGAGTTGCCGTCGATATCGAGCACGAGACCCAGGCCCGAGAGGTAGCTCTGGACCGCGGGGCCGTCGCAGCGCGTGCAGTTCCCGGCGACGGCGCCGGTGACCAGAATTGGGCCGGTGAAGCCGAAGAGACGCCGCAGGATCAGCAGACCGTCGGTGAGGGGGGCGAGTGCGCCGTTGCCATCGGCGTCGAGCGGAATCCCGCCGCCGGGCGTGACGGTCACGGTCGGCGTCGCGCTGGGCGAGCCCGTGGGCGAGATGGTAGGCGTCGGAGTCGCGGTCGCTGTGCCGGTTGGGCCTCCGACGGTGGGCGACGGCGTCGACGTCGCAACGCTACTCGAGAAGCGCTGCGCGAAGATGCCTTCGTTGGCGCCGTCCTGGCCCGTGCTCTCCCAGGCGACCACGAAGTCGCCGTCGGCGTCGATGCCGCTCGCAGGCTGGCGCTGGTGGTTGCCGGTGTACGAGTTGACCTGGAACTCGGTGGCGAGCGCGCTGCCCGAGCTGGTGAAACGGCGACCGAAGACACCGGTGAGCGTGGGAGCGATCGGGTCGTCCTGGCCATCGCTGGCCCAGGTGACAACGAAGTCGCCGTCGCCGTCGATCTCCACCGCCGGGTAGTCTTGGTCGTTGGGAGTGTAGGTGTTGACGCGGAACTCGGCGCCTGCCTTGACGCCGGAGCTCGAGAATCGCTGGGCGAAGATGCCGCTTTGGCTGCCGTCCTGGTCCTCGCTCGACCAGGCGACCACGAAGCGTCCGTCGGTGCTCACCGCCACGTCGGGGTGACCCTGGTACTCGGGGGTGTTGGTGTTGACCACGAACTCGCCTCCGATGAGCGCGCCGGCGGAGGTGAAGCGCTTGGCGACGACGTCGAACAGACTGGCTTCGCCGCGGTAGCTCGACCAGGCCACGACGAAACCGCCGCTTCCATCCATCCCGATGGCTGGGACGAAATCGAAGTCGTTCGAGTTGGTGTTCAGCAGGATTTCACTACCGAGCTTCGTCCCCGCCGAGTCGAACCGCTGCC
The DNA here is from genome assembly GCA_036257295.1 of Thermoanaerobaculia bacterium. Lineage (GTDB taxonomy): Bacteria > Acidobacteriota > Thermoanaerobaculia > Multivoradales > Multivoraceae > DATAFT01. Next base: position 11,000 of record DATAFT010000086.1, on the reverse strand, counting down.
CGAAGACGCTGGTGAGGTAGGTGGTGGCGTCATAGCGCGACCACACCACGACGAAGTCGCCGTCGGCGTCGACCGCCAGTGCAGGGTCGTACTCGGAGCGCGTGGTGATGGTGTTCACCTGGAACTCGACAGCGAGCGGCATGCCGGAGGCGTCGAGGCGGCGGCCGAAGACGCCGCTCTCGTAACCATCTTGCCCATCGCTGGCCCAGGCGACGACGAATCTTCCGTCGGCAGCAACGTCCACCGTCGCGAAGGACTGCGCTCCCGTCGTGAAGACGTTGAGCCTCGCGTCAGCGGCGAGCGCGACCCCTGCCGAGGTGAACCGACGCAGGAAGATGTCGGGGCTACCCGTGCCCGGCCGGTGCCAGACGACGACGAAGTCGCCGTCGGTCTCGGCCGCGACGGCAGGGAAGACTTGTCCGAGCGGCGTGTACGTATTGACCTGGAACTCGGCGCCGAGCGTGTGCTGCGCGGACACCACGGACGAGGACGCCACCACGCCGAGGCAGACAGCTATCGCGAGTGTTCCCCGAGATCCCAAGATGACCCTGTACCTCCTTCTTAGAGAGCCTAGGGGCGACCGATGGTCCTCGTGATTAGGGTATCTCCTCAAGTGTCGTCACCGGAAGTCGTACTGAACACCCACCCGAGCGCGGCGTCCCGGCTGCGGGAAGCCGACGAACTGCTCGTACTCCTCATCGGTCGCGTTGTCGAGGCGCGCGCGCAGGGTGAAAGCGTTCGCCAGGCGCCAGCTCGCGGCCAGGTCCACCACGGTCCAGCCCTCGACCTCGGTTCGATCGGGCACCGGGATCTGCACGTCTTCGGTGTCGCTGGCATAGCGCGCCTCGACGCGCAACAACAACGGCTCGAGAGGCGACCACTCGATGCCGAGATTGCCGAAATGGTCGGGAGAATGCAGGGCAACGTTGGCTGCGGTCGGACTCTCCACGTCCTGCAGCGTCAACGCGGCGAAGACGAGGAGCGATTCGACGGGTCGCAGGCGACCCGTGAGCTCGACCCCCTCGGCTTCGACACTCGATCGATTGACGTGGAGGAACTGCTCGAAGTCGAAGTCGATGAGGTCGTGGTAGGTGCTGCGAAAGAGCGTGAGCCCGAGGCGATTACCATTGCGGACGTACTCGACGCCGGCGTCGGCCCCGTTGCTGGTCTCGGGCTCGAGCGCGGGGTTGCCACCCAACGCGGGCGGGCTCGCCAGCGCGAAGAAGCTGGGCAGCTTGAAGGCGCGGCTCCAGGAGCTGCGCACCTGCCAGCCGGAGTCCGCGATCGCCCAGCGCACACCCAGGCGCGGACTCCACTCGACATCGAGCGACTCTGGATCGTCGGCACGCAAGCCGGCCTCGACCACCAGCGGGCCGATGTCGACGGCGGCCGCGGCGAACGCGCCGGGCGTGGTGCGCGAGAGCCGGTAGTCGCCGACGATGTCGCCGCCGAGGAACGGTGGGAGGAACAGCGTGCTTTCACTCTCGCCGCGCTCGCGATCGAGCTGCGCGCCGAGTGAGATGCCGATCCGGTGCGTGAGATCGTGATCGGCGATCCACGAAAGTTGGGCGCGGGTGTAGTCGCGATCCTCGACCGATGCGGGCACCGAGAACTCGATCGCCGGGGACGCGACGTCCTGCCGTGACCGGTTCGCCGTCGCGGAGCCCCGGTGGAGCCAATCGCCGGCGTGGACGGCCCAGCCGAGGCCGAGCGACAGCTGCTCGCCCTCCGTGTCGCGGAGCTCGCCGGACCCGAAGACCGGACCGCCGGATCCCTCGGGGTAGTCCTCGAGGTCGATCTCGGCGGCGCGCCCGGTGACGCGGAGCGCGGCCGCCGCACCGATGTCGAAGGTCGAGGAGCCGTGAACCGTGAGCTGTTCGTAGGAGTCCTCGGCGACTGCGTGGCGCTCGCGATCGAGCTGCGCGCCGACGAAGAACCCGGCGCCAGCGCGCGCGCCATCGCTACCCGTGTCGTCCGCGCCTGGTGTCGGTTGGGTGCGGGCCGTCCCGATCGGCCCCGAGATCGACGCGCCGGCGTGAAGCAGCGAGTCCTCGCCGGCGTCGAGGCGGAGCGATCCGTCGGTCCCGGCCCCTCCGTCGCGCGTCACCAGGTTGATCGCGCCCGCGACCGCGCTCGATCCGAAGAAATGAGAATGCGGCCCGCGCAGCACCTCGACGCTGTCGATGGCGTCGACGTCGAGCGTGGAGAGGTCGAAGGCGCCGCCCTGGACGTCGGTGGCGTCGTTGAGCGGGATGCCGTCGAGCAGGACCAGAGTGAAGTTGGCGTCACCACCGCGCGTCAGTGCGTTCGAGGTGCCGGCGAGCCCGCCGGCGCCGAGCAGGTGGACGCCGGCCACGCTCCTCACCAGCTCGGCCGCGTCGTGCGCCTGCGAGCGCTCGACGCGGTCGCGATCCAGCACCTCGGTCGAGGCCGTGGCCGACTCGGCGGCGCGCGACGTGACGGTGATCTGCTCTTCGAGGTCGGCGGCGGCGGCCGGATCGGGAGTCGGGGTGGGCGTCTGGGCGAGCGCGAATGAAGCGAGGAACAGGGACCACGTGATGTAGGGGAGCAGCTTGCCTGCTCCCCGGGTTAGGCGATACCCGCCGGTCAGCGCAACACCGGCGCGTCTCAGGGACTCGGCTCCTTCTTCCCGAAGTAGTCGACGATGTTCGCCAGCCGGTTCGCCGCCGTGTCGTTGCGGATCAGCTTCTCCCCGCGATCTCCCGCCACGCCCGCGCGCCATGGCTCGGCGTCGTCGCGCGGCGCGCTCCAGCTCGAGCTCTCCACCAGACGCTCGAAGCCCGCGACGTCGCGGATCAGCGGCGAGAGCTCGCCCACACCACCGAAGCGGGCGGCCACCACCTCGGGCTTCATCAGCCAAAGATGGCGGCGGCAACGCGTCACCGCGACGTAGAGCAGGCGGCGCTCCTCTTCGTACGACTCGGGCTCGGCCGCCGCGTTCATGACCGGAAACTGGCCGTTGTTGAGGTTGAGGACGAAGACCGCGTCCCACTCGAGCCCCTTCGCCGAATGGATGGTCGACACCGTGATCCATTCGTCTTCGGGATCGCGCTCGGTGGGATCGCGCCCGAACTCGGGCGGCTCGATGGCGATGTCGGTGAGGAAGCGCTCGAGGCTCTTGTACTGCTCCGCCAGAACCAGCAGCGCGTCGAGGTCGCGCCCGCGCCGCAGGGAGTCGTCGTACTTGGCCTGGAGCAGCGGCCGATACCAGGCGATCGCGCGCTCCAATCGCTCGGGCACCGGCGGCGCCGGGTTGGCCAGCGCACCCAGCAGGTCGCACAGCTCCTCGAGCGCTTCTCCGTGCCGCGCCTTGCGCCGCTCGGTGGCGAACGCCTTCTCGACGTCGCCCTTGGCCGCCAGCACCAGCTCGGTGAGCTGGCGCGCGCGCCGCGGACCGATGCCGGGCAGGAGCTGCAGCACCCGCAGCCAGCTCGGACCGTCGAGTGGGTTGACCGCCATCCGCAGCAGCGCCGAGACGTCCTTGACGTGCGCCGCTTCGACGAACTTGATGCCGCCGAACTTGCGAAACGGGATGTTGCGCCGTCCGAGCTCGATCTCGAGCGTGTTCGAGTGCCAGGCGGCGCGCGTGAGCACCGCGATCTCGGATAGGGGAGTGCCCTCTTCGCGCAGCTCGAGGACGCGGTCGCAGACGAACGCGGCCTGATCGTGGTCATCGCCGGTGCGCACGAACGCGGGCAGCAGCTCGCCGGTCCGCCGCGTGAACAGTCGCTTGTCGAACTTCTCGCGCGACGACTCGAGAATGGCGTTGCCCAGGTCGAGCACGGGTTGGGTCGAGCGATAGTTCTCCTCGAGCAGGATGACCTTGGTGTCGGGAAAGACGCGCGGGAAGTCCATGATGTTGCGGAAGTCGGCGCCGCGAAACGAGTAGATCGACTGGGCGTCGTCGCCCACCACCATCAGGTTGCCGTGCTCGGAGGCGAGCAGCGCCGCGATGTGCGCCTGCAGCCGGTTGGTGTCCTGGTACTCGTCGACCATGATGTAGCGGTAGCGCTGCGACAGGCGGCGGCGCGCCTCGTCGTGGTCGGCGAGCAGGTCGCGCAGTCGCAGCAGCAGGTCGTCGTAGTCCATCACGTTCTGCTCGCGCTTGCGGGTCGCGTACAGCTCGCGGAGCTGCGCGATGGCATCGCGATCGTCGACGAAGGTCGGATACTCCGCCTCGAGCAGCGTCTCGAGGGAGTGGCGCGTGTTGGCGAGCTTGGAGTAGAGATCGGCGAGCGTGTCCTTGCGCGGAAAGCGGCGGTCCTTGCGGTCGAATCCGAGCTCGGCGCGCAGGGCTCCCAGGAGCTCGGAGGCGTCGGCGCGGTCGAGGATGGTGAAGCCGGCCGTGTACCCGAGCCGCTGCGCGTTGCGCCGCAGCACGGTGTTGGCGAACGAGTGGAAGGTACCGCCGGCGACCCGGGCGCAACGCTCGTCGAGCAGCGCGGTGGCCCGCCGCAGCATCTCGCGCGCCGCGCGCCGCGTGAAGGTGAGCAACAGGATCGACTCGGGATCGACGCCGTGCGAAACCAGCCAGGCGACGCGGGCCACCAGCGTCCGCGTCTTGCCGGTGCCGGCGCCCGCCACCACCAGGTGCGGACCCTCGAGCGAGCGCACCGCCTCGAGCTGGGCCGCATTCAGGTCGCGTTCGAAGTCGAGCTCGACGGTCTCGGGTGCCACCATCGAACTCTAGCAGCGGTTCTTGTCGCGCCTTGCGGCGCGACGGCGATCACTCGGGCGCGCGCAGGAGCGCACGCCCGAGAGAACCGCCCCGTTCTCGCCACCTGGTCGCGCCGTTCACTCGCAGCTGCAAGCGATCGCGAGCGCGTCGCAGACTTCGTTCATGAGGCGAGGCTCGACCGACCCGACGAACGTGCGCAGCTCGGACTGCCGCACCGTGAACACGTTGCAGAGGTTCACGCAGGAAGCTTGTTTCAGTCCGTTCTCGATGCCGAGCTCGACCTCGGTCCGCGATCCGCGCATGGTCGACGTGATCGCCGCGACGGTCACGGTGTGCAGCGACTCGAGGAGCGACGGACGACTCAAGACGAGCACTGGGCGCCTCTTACCCGGCCGCCCCAGCTCGAGGAGCCAGATGTCGCCGCGCCTCAGGGACTCGGCCATTCCTGTTGCCCGAGCAGTTCGGCGATCTCGTCGGCCATGGCGTCGGCCTGACCGTCATAGGCGCGTCGTATCTCTTCGTCGATGGCGCGCCTGTCCTTCGCCGAGAGATAGAGCTCCGCGGCGGAGCGAAGGAACGCGGAGCGGCCTCGTGCGCGAGTCTCGGGGTCGGCGTCGATCCGCTCCAGCAGAGCGACATCCATGGAGACCTGAATGGGTCGCGTCGGCATGCTGGAAGAGTACAATATCTCAGCCAATATAAAAATGATGGCTGTAACTATCGAAAAATAATAAGTTTATAGAGTGGCCTTCAGGTCGCCTCGCTCCCAGCGCTCCCTCAGCGCGAACTTCTGGATCTTTCCAGAGGGCGTCATCGGAAAGGTGCCGATGTGGAGCCAGAGCTTGGGGGTCTTGTGGGCCGCGAGGCGCTCTCGACAGTAGGTGTGGAGCTCGGCATCGGAGGCCGGGTCCTTCGGATCGGCGTCGCGCACGAACGCGGCGACGATCTCACCCCACTTGGGATCCGGCAGACCGACCACCGCCACCTCCGCCAGCTTGGGATGCTCGAACAGGATCTCCTCGATCTCGCGAGGGTAGATGTTCTCGCCGCCGCGGATGATCATGTCCTTGAGCCGTCCAGTGATCGTGGTGTAGCCGCGCTCGTCCATGCTGACCAGATCGCCGGTGTGCAGCCATCCTTCGGCGTCGATCGTCTCGGCGGTCTTCTCCGGCATGTCGAAATACTCGAGCATCACCAGATAGCCGCGGGTGCAGAGCTCGCCGGAGACGCCATGCGGGACCGTCTCCCCGGTCCCCGGGTCGATCACCTTGATCTCGGTCTGCGGCAACACCGGGCCGAGCGTGTTCGCCTTGTCGGCGGGCGAGTCGTCGGGCCGCATCATCGTCACGATGGGAGAGGCCTCGGTCTGTCCGTAGAGGATCGAGAACTGGACCCCGAGCGTCGACTCGACGCGCCGCACCAGATCGGCGGGGACGGTCGAGCCCCCTGAGCAGACCGTGCTGACCGTCGACAGGTCGCGGGATGGAAAGTCGGGATGCTCCATGCAGGCGATGAGCATGGTCGGCACCGCGGTGAAATGGGTGGCCTTCTCCTCCTCGGCGAGCGCCAGCGCCAGGCCCGGGTCGAACTGCACCATGTTGACCAGCGTCGCCAGTCGTTGCACCGGACCGAGGACGCCGAACACGCAGCCGCCGGTGTGAAATAGCGGCATCGGGTTGAGGTAGACCGAGTCGGGCCCCACGCCCAATCGCTCGGCGCCGAGGCGGGCGTTGTTGGTGATGCCGCGATGTTGGAGCAAGGCTCCCTTGGGAAAACCGGTGGTGCCCGAGGTGTACTGGATCTGCACTGGGTCGGTGGACGACACCTCGGGAAGAGGCGTCGACGCGTCGGCGGTGGCGACGAAGTCCGCGAAGCGGCCGAAGGAGATCGTGTCGCGGAGGAGAGGTAGCTGCGGCAGCACCTGCATGAGCGACTCCTGCATCGGATTGCCGCGAAAGCTCGGCAGGTAGAAGACGCCGCTCGACTTCGACTGCGACAGGACGTAGTGCAGCTCCTTGACCTGGAACGCCGGGTTCACCGTCACCAGGACCAGGCCGGCGAGAGCGGCGCCGTACTCGAGCAGCACCCATTCCGGGATGCCCGGCGCCCACACCGCGATGCGCTCTCCCTTATCGAAGCGGGCGGCCAACGCTCGCGCCACCGTTTCGGCGGAGGTGAGAAGCTGCGCGTACGTCCAGCGTCGGCGCTCGCCGTGGACTCCCTCGATCAGCGCCAACCGGTCGGGTGCTTCCGCCGCCGCTTCGCGAAGGATGCCGCCGACCGTCGACTCACGGAGTGGGGAGCTGGTGTCGGCGGGAACGTAGCTCAGACCTTCGCGGCTCGGCCGCGGCTCTGGCTGTTGAAGTGGCACCGAAGACCTCCCAGGTGTCGATGAGAGTTAAGGTCGCATCGTACCGTCAGGTGACATTCGCGGACGAGTCGATAGAGTGAGCGCTGTTCCAGATACGGGGACGCCAGCGTCGCTCGATGGGGACGTTTCCCGGACTCGAGCGCAACAATGGCGCGCGGCGTGGCCGGTTCACCCCTGGCCTCGAACTTGCTCCCGAAGCCGGCAACAGGATGCAGCAGCGATGAGAGGACGGTCGGCTCGCGGTTCGATCTGGCTCGCGCTGATCGCGTGCGTCGTCCTCCAGCCCGCCAGCGGCGCCAAGCCGGCGCCAGACCTCAGCGGTAGCTGGGTGCGCGACACCAGCGCCAGCGACGATCCGGTCGAGAAGGCCGAGGCGCAGAGCGTCCAGACCGGCACGCCTCGCCGCCGACCCTGGGGCATCAGCTTTCCCGGCGGCGTTTGGTACCCGGGGTCGGGCCGCGGCCCGACGCGCGGTGGCACTGGCGGAGGCGCCGGCGGACCTTGGGGCGGCACCCCCGGCGCGGGCTCGCCGGGCAGCGGTCCCGGCGGCGGCGGCGGTCCCTACGGTGGCGGCCCACCCGGCGGAGGAACTTCCGGTGGTGGTGGCGCGGGTGGCGGACGCGGCGGAGGATCGAATCGGAGTCCAGCCCTCGGGGCCGCAGAGGTCGAGCAGATCGCCCGCGGCATCGAGGCCATCAAGATCGATCATCGCGAACCGCAACTGACGGTGCGCGACGCCAACGGTGAGACCCGTGTGCTCTTCACCGACGGACGAGTCCTCGGCGACGGCATCGGCAGCAAGACCGTCGCGGTCTGGCGCGGCGACACGCTCGAGGTCGACACCCGGGGCTCGTTGGGGTCGAAGAGCGAGAAGTGGAGCCTCGATGGCGAGCAGCTAAGGGTCACGACGACCTTCGATCCCGGGCGGGGTGGTGGATTCACGTTCAACACCGTTTACGACCGTGTCGAGGGGAGTGAGCGCGCGGACGAAAGAGACGCGGCCCGCGTCGCGGAGGTCGACGCAGTACCGGGTAGCCGGCGTGGCGGCAGCGCTCCCGCCGACCTGCCCGACACCGACTCAGTCTCGACCGGGCCGGACGGCGCCGCCGGCGACGAGGCCGACCTCCTCGACGCGGCCGACGAGTCGCGCGCCGGCATCTCGAAGATCCGTCTGCTCCCGCCGTCTCCGAAGCCCGGCGGAGGTCTACTGTCGGGCAAGGTCGGCTTCGACACGCTGACCATCGACCCCGAGGTCGCGGTCGTCGAGTTCTATCTCGACGGCGAGCGAGTCTCGCGGCGGGCGTGGCCGCCGTTCGAGACCAAGCTCACGCTCGCCGATCCGCCGCGCGAGCAGGTGGTTCGCGCCGTGGCACTGGCGGCCAACGATCGCGTGTTGGGAGAGGACTCGCTGGTGGTGAATCGCGTCGATCCACCGTTCAAGGTCCGCGTCGCGTCGATCGCGAGGACCAGCGGCGGCGCGCTCGAGGTGCGGGCCGACCTCTCGATGCCGCGCCGCGGCGAGCTCGAGCGAGTGGCGTTCTTCCTGGGCGACCGCGCGCTCGGCGAGATGACTCGTCCGCCCTTCGTCGCCCGGGTCGAGTCCGCCGACGTCGACCCCGAGACCTTCGTCCGCGTGGTCGCCACCCTGCGCGATGGGCGCGAGCGCGAGAACGTGGCGCTCCTCGACGAGAAGGTCTTCGTCGAGCACGTCGATGTGCGCATGGTCGAGCTACAGCTGGTGGTGACCGATCGCACCGGCACCGCCGTCGGCGGGCTCGGCGTCGAGGACTTCGAGGTGCTCGAAGGCAACCAGACGCGCCGGCCCGAGAATCTGTATCCGGCGGAGCGGGTGGGCCTCCTCCTCGGTCTCGCCATCGACTCCTCCGGGAGCATGTGGCCGCTGTGGGACCAGACCCGCTCGGCCGCGCGCTACTTCCTCGACCACACGCTGGGAGAGCGTGATCGCGCTTTCCTGGTCGACTTCGACTCGGAGCTCCGTCTGGTCGAGTCACCGACCGCCGATCGCCAGTCGCTGGCGTGGGGTCTCGAGCGCCTCTCACCTCACGGCGGCACCGTGCTCTACGACTCGATCTTGTTCTCGATGCTCCAGTACGAGGGCGAGCACGGCCGCCGCGCGCTCATCGTGCTGACCGACGGCGTCGATTCCGAGAGCCGGTCCGATCCGAGGCGAGCGATCGAATTCGGCCGGCGCCTCGGCGTGCCGGTCTACGTCATCGCGCTCTCCGGAACGTCCGGTACCGCGGCGGGGCCCGGCTGGCAGCACTCGAGCGCGCGCACCACCGCCTCGATGGAGGAGGCCGCGGCGCGCAACGAGCTGCGGCTGATCACCGACCCCACCGGTGGCCGTCTCTTCCACGTGGTGACGCCGGAGCAGATGTCGCGTGCCTTCGCCGAGATCCAGGAAGAGCTGCACCGCCAGTACGTACTCACCTACTACACCGAGCGCCAGCCCGGCGAGGGTGGCGCGCCCGAGGTGAGGGTCAAGCGCGCCGGCCTCGAGGTGCGCAGCGCGGTGCCGCTCGAAACGGCCGATTAGCGGCGCGCCGTCTCAGGTTGGAGCTTCCTTCACGCGCGCCTGTGGCGCTGGTTCAGCGGGCGCGACGCAGTAACATCGGCGCCGTCACGGCGACGGTTCTGGCGGGAGGAGGCCATGAACGAGCGCAGGTCGAGGTTCTTCGGTTGGCTGCTCGGCCCCGTGATCGTCTGTTCTTTCGGCGGCCACGCCCACGGACAGCTCTGTCTTCAGTACGCCTCCGGAGTCCTCCAGGAGCCTTTCAACACCTTGTCAGCGAGCGGAACCAACAACACCACCGTCCCCCTCGGGTTCGTGTACTTCGAGGCTGGCAGCAGCGGGAATCTCACTTATGCCGCGGATGCCGGCGCCGGCACGGCCGGCAACACCTACAGCTACGGCACCGGTACGGCCGCCGAACGAGCATTTGGTGAATTGACCACCAACTTGGTGCAGTCGACGATCGCGAGCTGCGTCGTCAATCGACCGGGAAAGATGACTTCCTTCGACATAGGGTACACCGGTGAACAATGGAGGCTGGGCGCGGCCGACGCCAGCATCGATCGGCTCGACTTCCAGTACAGCCTGAACGCCGCCACGGCGGTCGACCCGGCCGCCACCTGGATCGACGTGGACGCTCTCGATTTCACGACGCCGAACAACACCACGGCCGGCGCCAAGGACGGCAACGCGGCCTCGAACCGAACCGTCATCGCACCCGTGCGGATCGAGCCGGAGACACCGATTCCGCCCGAAGGCACCCTCTTTTTCCGCTGGGTGCCGGTCGACATCACGGGGGAGGATGACGGTCTCGCGATCGACGACTTCAGCTTCTCCGCGCATACGGAGTGCAACATGGACATCGACAACAACGGTGAGGTCGACGCGCTGACCGACGCCCTCATCCTGTTGCGGGCCACGTTCGGGTTCACTGGCGCCGTCGTGACCACCAACGCGCTCGGCCCCGGGGCCAAGAGGACCTCCTGGAGCGAGATCCAGACCTATCTGAACAGCTCCTGCGGTACGGACTTCGCGCCGTAGCGGAACGAAGCGAGCTTCACGGCGGCAGGCTCCAGGTGAGGTTCGGCGCTTGCCATGGTCCTGGGCCGAACGCGGAGTGCCTCGCGGTCCAGGCCTTTTCCGATTCCACGAACGCGATCTCGACGCTGCCGTCGTCGAGTAGCCGATAGACGGCCCTGTCACCGGCGTAGTCGCTCGTGGGTGGATCCGGCAGGTCGGCTGGATAGGCGCCGCTCTCCAGCCGTTCGCGACGAAGACGCAGCGAAGTGTGCGCCAGTCTGCGCGCCGACGTGGCCCGCTGGTCCTTGTGGATGGCGTCGACCAGGTTGGGCAGGAGAACCATGGTCGTCGGGTCGCGCAGCCAGCGCGATGTCTCG
>DATAFT010000058.1:0-2643 GCA_036257295.1 Thermoanaerobaculia bacterium | reverse complement strand
GGTGGGCTATCGCCGGCGACTGGTCGCCGAGCGCCACGATCTGTCGTTTCACGAGGGCGTCGCGTCGAAGCGACAGAAAGGTCCGCTGGATCGCAAGGGTCAAACCTCGATCGCGAACGCCGTCACGCGCCGCTACCGCATTCTGCGACCGCTCGCGTTCTCCGCGGCCCGAGGACGGCTCGAGCTGGCGCCGTTCATCCTGCTGCTGACGGCGCTCGGCGCCTCGATCGCGGCGACGCGCCGAGGGACACTGCGCCGGAGCGGCTTGCGGCCCCAGGACGAGACGGACATCGACTCTCGATTCGATGCGCTCTTCGAAGAAGCAGCCCCTGAGTTCGACGTCATCGGCGAGCGCACCGCGGAGTTCTTGCGGTGGCGATACGGAGATCGCCGCGCCGGACCCTTCGTGGTGAGGTCGATCGTGGAGCGAGATCGCCTCCTCGGCTACGCCGTGCTCCGACTGGCCGGAGCGAAGGCGTACCTCGCCGACCTGCTCGCGGTCCCAGGGCGCATCGACGTGATCGAGACGCTGCTGGCCGACGCCCTCCGTCTCGCGCAACGCGCCGGCGCCGCCGGCGTCGAGTGCTGGCTTTCGAACCCACACCCCTACCGCGCCGCGCTGCGCCGACAGGGCTTCGTCGACTCACGCCTGAACGTCGGCGTCGTGTATCACCCCCTCGCAGCCACCACAGAGGATTTGCGCTGCCTGGGCGATCCCGCCGCGCGCGTGCATTTTCAGATGGGCGACAGCGACCTGGTCTGATCGGTCACGGCTTCGGCGGCTTGCTTCCCACCCAGAACGGGCTCGACCACGCGCGCGCGCCGTCGATCTGTGTTGCGCGCACGTAGTAGTAGTCGCCCGGGCTCGGCGCATCCATGTCGGTGAAGCTCACGCTCTGGTCGAGCGGCGCGTCCGGATCGACCACCTGGACCCGCAGGGTGTCGACGAAATCGTCGACCGGAAGCTCGCGCTCGAGCCGGCCGTCGACCAGCTCGCTCAAGGCCAGGCGGACGTCGGCCGCGGGAATCTCAGCAGGACGGCGCACCATGACCGGCGAGCCGCCTATCTCGCGCGCCGGCTCGAGATGGACCTTCAGGGCCGTCCCGGCCGACGCGCCGTCGAGCTCGATCAAGAGCGTGTCGCGACGGCCGCGCGTCTCGACATGGAACTGGATGCGCGACGGCTCGGCGGAGTCGATCGTCGCGCGTTCGTTGTAGAGATTGTCGAGACCGACCGAGCGCACCTGGAGAACGCGAGCGCCCTCGACCTCGATCGTTCCCTGCCACACCCGGTAGGCTCGCGGGTTGTCGCGCTTGCCCAGTACGTCCGAAGACGACTCGAAGCCGAGCTGGATCCAGGACCGCGGCCGAAGCGGCGCCGCCAGGTAGTGGCGGCTCCACGCCACCTCGCCGTTCTTGATCACGTCGATGTGGTCGATGGGGGCGGTTCCGGCCACCCGTGCCTCGAGCACACGGCGCTGCGCGTCGCTCTGGCGGGTCCCCATGGCCTGGCCGTTGAGCTCGGCGTCGAGCAGGATGCGCTGGCCCGAGGTCGCGTAGGACGAGAGCGCACGCAGGCCGGCGAAGATGGCCGCGCTGGACTGCTCGGGTGCGAGCACCGCGGCCAGCCCACCGCGCTGCGCCAGCGTCGCCTGGGGTAGGCCGTGCGCGTAGCCCGGGCGAGAGCGATGGTCGTCGGAGGCGGCGACGAAGCCCACTTCGAATCCGTTCTTGAGGTACATGTTGCCGAACCAGTCGAAGCTGCCGTGCATGGAATAGATCTCGACCAGCTTCTCGAGCTCGCCGTCGTTCTGCGTCCAGTCGCCCGCCTGATGAGCGTGCGGAATGATGATCACGTCCTCCGGCGCCACCTGCGCGTGAAGACCGCGGTAGAGCTCGGGCAGCGTGGGGGCGACGTGGACCGGCACGCGCTTGCGATCCGGAGTGCGGAAGAAGACGTTGTGATGGCCGCCGGTCTCGCGTGGCGAGGTCCACTCGTAGCCGAGGAAAGCCGCGAACTGACCGTCGCGCGACGTCTCGCGGGCGAGCCGCTGCATGCCGGCCCACTCCTGGTCGTCGAGCCAGATGTCGTGCTCGGAGAGACCCGCGAAGTCGAGGCGCGCGTCGTCGCGCGCGAAGGTCCAGAAGCTGGCGGGCGACCCCTGCCCTTCCGACATCCCGGTGTGGCCGTGCGTCTCGCCCCAGAAGACGCGCCGCGCCGGCGCCGCTTCGACCCAGATCGGGTTCGAGGTGGACGCGATGCTGCCGTCCTCCGAGCGCACCTCGTAGCGGTAGACGCCGGGCTGATCGAGGCGCAGGCCAGATACGGTCGCGAGGGCCGCGCTCGCCGCGCTCGCGCCCGCGTCGATCCTGCCGACCTCCTTGCCCGAGAGCAGGACGCGGTACGCCGGCTTGGGCCCGGTGGCGCGGTTCCAGTAGCTGTCCTCGCTGCGCACGCGCAGCGCGAAGGTCTCGCCCGGTCGAACCACCGAAGGCGCGATCGCGCTCACCCCTTCGACCTTGCCGCCCTCGATCGCGATCGGCGGCCAGCGCGGAGTGAGGAAGTCGCCCTTCCCGTCGAGGTCGAGGTAGATGGGCAGCAGGAGCTGGTCGGTCGAGAAGCTCTGCAGCTTGAAGCCTTTC
>DATAFT010000043.1:0-10705 GCA_036257295.1 Thermoanaerobaculia bacterium | reverse complement strand
CACATTGCAGCGACTCAACTGAGGCGGCGTCTGAACTTGTCGAGATGCTCCTCGACCAGACGATGAACGCCGATCCGCTGCAGCTCGGAGGAGAGGACCAGGATCTGGTTGGCGGTGAGGGGGTGCTCTTTGTAGAGGACGTCGAGGACGCTCTTGAGCGCTGCCTCGAGCTCTGGATCCGACGGAGTGGTCGGAGCCGTCACCCCTGCGCTCGGGCCTCGGCGGCCTCGTGCATGATCGACGGGTCGTAGTCGTAGAGGATCGTCCGCACGGTCTTCGAGGGCGCCAGCGCCAGGCCTTCCTCGTAGCCCCACATGTCGATCGTCTCCCACGGGCAGTAGCGAGCGCAGAGCTGGCAGCCGATGCATCGCTGCAGGTCGACCTCGACCAGCTTCATGAAGTCGGGATGGACCGGACCGGGCACGATCTCGATGCAGTCGACCGGGCAGAACGCGATGCAGGCCTCACAGCCGGTGCACCCGGTCTGGTCGATGACCGCGAGCTGTTTGGGGTCCTTGGGCCGAGGGGCCTTGTCGACCTCGATCTTGAGCTCGTACGGAAAGACGGTGGTGGTGCTTGCGCTTCCGGCGGGCATCGTGAGGTTCCTCTCGAACGTGGCGACAGCGAGCGTCGTGCCGCCCCCGCCGTTTCGCGATTGTAACAGAGGCCAACGGCGGCGAACGCCGGCGCGCCGGTGCGGACAGCGGCCGGGAGGGCGCTGCGGCGCGTGAGAGAATCGCGTGGTGGCCACCGACGTCGTCGACGCCATCGAGCGCTTCGTCGAGGCGCCGAGCGCCGGCGGCTTCGACGCGTTGGCGTTGCGCGCCTTCTCCTTCCAGTTCGAGAACGTAGACCCCTACCGGCGCTGGTGCGAGCGCACCGGCGCAACGCCCGCCGAGGTCCGCGACTGGCGCCACGTCCCCTGGGTCCCCGCCTCGGCCTTGAAGTCGGTGGCGCTCCACGCCGCGCCCGCGGTGCTGACCTTCCGCTCCAGCGGCACCACTGCCGGCGAGCGTCGCAGCGTGCACCACCATCCGTTTCCCCACCTCTATCGGCGCGTGATCGACCGCTCGTTTCCCGAGTTCTGCTTGCCGCGGCGCGCCAGCCTGCCGATGCTCTCTCTCATCCCCGGCTTCGAGCCCGCTCGCGAGTCGAGCCTCTCGTTCATGATCGATCACGTGCTCGCGCGCTTCGGCGCGGACGGCAGCGCAAACGTCGTCGGTCCGGACGGCATCGATCACGATCGGGCCCGCGCCTGGCTGGCCGCCCGCGAGCGTGATCGGCGCCCTGCTCTCCTCCTCACTACGGCGCTCGCGCTCGATCAGCTCCTGCGCGGTCTCGAGCGCTCGGACCTGCGCTTGGGCCCGGCCCCGGGCAGCGCGCTATTCGTGACTGGAGGATTCAAGACGCGCCAAACGGAGCTCACGCTCGACGATCTGCTCGAGCGGCTCGAGGACCGGCTCGGGATCGGGCGCGCCGCGGTGGTGCAGGAGTATGGAATGACCGAGCTCACCAGCCAGGCCTACACGCGTTCGCTCGACGGCCCCCCCCACCCCAACCGGGGATGGGCCAGCGGGGCGAACGACCTCTTCGTGTGCCCGCCGTGGATGCGCGTGCGCGTCCTCGATCCGATCTCGCTCGAGGAGGCGGCCGCCGGCGCCACCGGTCTTCTCGCCGTCTTCGACCTCGGCAACGTCGGGTCGGTGCTCCACCTGCTCACCGAGGACCTCGGGCGCATCGAGGACGGTGGCTTCCGGCTCCTCGGCCGCGCCTCGGGCGCCGAGCTGCGTGGCTGCTCGCTCACCGCCGAAGAGCTCGAGGCGGCTTCACCCGACCGGACCGCCCAACGATGAGCGACAACGTCCCCGCGCCCACCGGGGATGGGCCTGGGGCGGCAATCCTGCGCGCCGCCGACTCTCTCCGCTCGAAGGGCGCCGTGGCGCTCCGAGACCTCGACGACCGGCGCCTCGAAGAGGCGTTCCTCGACACCGTCGCCGCGTTCCGCGATCCGACGTCGCCGGAGCGACGCGGCGTCGATCCCGAGCTACGCGAGAGCGCCGCGCTGTCGAAGGGCTGCCTCGACGCCAGCCTCGCGGCGCTGCTCGACGGCTTCAGCGCCGAGGAGGTGCGGCGCGTCTTCGCCTCCGGCCGGCGCGCGCGGAAGTACCCGCGACTCGCGTCCGCGGGCGGCGCCGGCGGCGTCGATCGCGAGCGCGCGGGCGTCTCACCGCATCTGATCGTGCTGGCGGGGAGTCTTCCCGGGATCGCGCTCGCGCCGCTGCTCGCGTCGCTGGCCGCGCGCCGGCCGGCGATCCTCAAGTCATCGTCGCGCGAGCCCTTCTTCGCGCCGGCGTTCACGAACGCGCTGGCGGCGCGAGAGCCAGCGCTCGGTGACGCCGTCGCCGCGGCGGTCTGGCGCGGCGGCGACGCTTCGATCGAGTCGACGCTGCTCCGAGAGGTCGGGCTGGTGGTGGCGTACGGCGGCGCGCGCGCGCTCGCCGACCTCCGACGCCGCGCGGCGCCGAAGCTGATCGCGTTCGGCCCCAAGGCGAGTGTCGCGATCGTCGCGGGCGAGCTCGAGCCGGCATCGCTCGATGCCACCGCCGCGGCGCTGGCGCGCGACGTCGCGCTGTTCGATCAACGCGGCTGTCTGTCGCTGCAGTCGATCTACACCGACGGCGACGCCGTGGCCCTGGCGGCGGCGCTCGCCCGCGCGCTGGAGGAGGCGGCGCGGCTCTGGCCGCCGCTCGCTCTCTCTCCCGCCGAGGCCGGCGCGCTGCGTTCGATGCGCGAAGAGGCCGCCTTCCTCGGCTGCGACGTCGCCGCGACACCGCTCGATCAAGCCACCATCGTGGTCGATCGGCGCGCTCTATTCCTGCCTTCGCCGGGACACCGAGCGGTGCGCATCCATCCGGTCCCGGACGCCGACGCGGCGCTCGCGATCCTCCGACCGCACGCCGCCAGAGTGCAGGGCGTCGCCGTCGCCGGCGCGGCGGCCGACGGACTGATCGATCGACTGGCGGCGTTGGACGTGTCGTACGTGTGCGCGCCCGGCGAGCTGCAGTCGCCGGGGGCGAGCTGGCGAAACGGTGGAATCGACCTGGTCGCGACGCTGGCGAGCGACGCTCAGTAACTCAACTTCCGACCAGGTTGCGCAGCGTCGTCTCGGGCACGGCCCAACCGTCGGCGCTGATGCGCCCGACTTCTTTGCCGTTCACGAACACGATCCCGGTCGGCACCGACTTGACGCCGAAGCGCTGCGCCTGGGGGTCGTTGCTGAAGCCGTGCGGCAGACCGTAGAAGTCGAACTTCACCTTCGAGCCCTGGAGCTCGCGCGCGAGTCGCATCACCATCGGCACCTTCTGCTGGCAGAACGGGCACCACGAACCGAAAAAGACGGTGAGCTTGACGTCGGCAGCCTGCTTCTTGAGGTCGGTGAGCGCGGCGATCTGCGGCGTGTACGCATTGGCGCGCTGGACGTAGAGGTTGTTGTAGGCGGCGATCGTGTCCGGCGTCTGCCAACCGAGCAGCGGCGGTTTCTCCTGGAGCTTGTAGGCGTGCCCGTCGACCTTGAACGTCGCGAGTCCCTCGGGCGTGGTCTCGAGCGACGCCTTGGGCGCCATCACCGCTCCTTCGAGGATGCCGACGGTGCCGTCGGGCCGCTTCGCGATCTTCATCAACGGCACGGTCTTGACCTGGCGCGACATCGGCTCGACCAGGAGCGGCGCCGGCTGGTCCTTGACCACGATCAAGAAACTCCGCGCCGACGCCGACCAGTAGACCGTGGCGCTGGTCGCCGGCTTGCCGTCGATCTCGAGTATGTAGTCGCTGCTCGCGGTGAAGCCGGAGATCGTCTGCGCCGAGAGCGGCACGCCCGCGGGCGCAGCGAGGGCGAGAACGGCGAGGCAGATCCGGGCGGTCATGCGGCACGAGTTCGGCGTCATCGAGCTTCTCCTGATGCTTTGCGGTCGGTCAGCGCTCTCGCAGGCGGCTTGTTGCCGGCGGACGCGACCACCATCGGCGCGAGGCCGCTCCAGGTCTCGGTGACCTTGCCGTCCCACACCAGGAACGACCGCGGCAACGACCGATAGAGCGGACGCAGCATGGACGGCGGCACCTCACGGACCTCGAACGCGGGCCCGTACTTCCAGAAGAACGCGCGGCTCTGCTCCGCGGTGGCGGCCGAGAGCACCCACAACCGCGGGCTCTCGTTCGCCAGCCAGTAGTGGTTGAGACTCTCCACCTCGGCGTCCATTTCCTTGGCCTCGAGATCGAGCAGGACCACCAGATGGCGGCCGTGCGCGAGCTCGGGGATGAGGGTGGGCAGACAGAGCCGCTCCTCGCCGCGGCCGGCGCAGATCGACGACGCTGCGCGGCCCGGCGCGAGGCGGGTCGCGAGGTCGTCGACGGGCAGTCCCGGAGCGAACCAGCCCAGCGTCACCGCGGCGGCGGTGACCAGCCACGCGGTCGCCACCCGCCGTCCGAGCATGTGCCGTTGCAGCACCCCCAGCAATGCCAGCAGCAGACCGGGCACCAGGAGCGCTGCGTCCTGGAAGAAGGCCTCGCGTGGCGTGCGATCGAGCAGATTCCCGAAGCAGCCGCACGAAGCGGCGTCGCCCGTCACGATGCCGTGCGCATCGCGCCACCAGGCGCGGCCGGTCAAGAACAGGAAGAACGCGACCAGGAGCCCGGTCGCGACCAGGGTAGACCGGTAGCGCACGCCGAGCACGAGCAGCGAGCCGAGCAGCACCTCGATCGCGATCACCAGCAGCGCCGGCACCGTCGCCGGGTACCAGCCCGAGCCTAGCCAGCTGGTGATCCCCTCGAGCCGCAGGTTCTGCGCGAACGCGATCGGATCGAGCAATTTGCCCCAGGCCCCCACCAGGAGGGTGCCGCCGACGATCCCGGCGCCGGTGGCGGCGATGCTGCGCCGCCAGGGATAGCCCTCGTCGGCGCCGAACATGCGCTCGATCACGATGGCGAGCGCGGCCAGCGCGGCGATCGGCAGCAGCAGTCCGAGCAGATCCGGCGAGATCCAGGGCCCGATCGAGATCGGTGCCGCGTAGCGGCTCCACAGCGCCGCGGCCAACACCGCGAGGATCACGAGCGGCCCGGCCGCGATCAGTAGCGGCTTCTCGACCGGGGCCTTGTAACGGATGCGAAAGCTGGAGGTATCGAACATCGCTCGGTTTTTCGCGCTCGCGGCATCCTACTACCGGGGACCTTCGGGCACCGCCGTGGGGTTGGGGAGATGCCGGCGATCGCGGGCCTGCTCGGGCGGTGGCGGAGCGAGGTCACGGCGGCGCCGTCGGGGCTCCTGTTGCCGCGGCTCCTGCTGCCGAGGCTCGTCCTCCTCTTGGCGCGGCTTGAGCACTCTACGGCGCCACCAGGGTCGCCTTCCCGCACGCCAGTCCTCCTCTTCGCTGGCCTGAGCCCGCGGCCGGCGCCCGCCCGCGTGCAAGTAACAATCGGTCTCGGGTCGGGTCCCCTCGAGGAACGCCTCCGTCGTCACGTGGGGGCAGCGACGGCCGGCGTAGCCGCCGGTCTCCGGGTCGACCTCGATGAACTGGATCTTCGCCGGCGCCTCGATCGGCCGGTAGCCGCCGGGGGGACGGCGGGCGAGCACGAACCGGGACCAGATCGGCAGCGCCGCGCGGTTGCCTGACAGGCGGGTCCCCCGGTTGTCGTCGTAGCCGACCCACACCAGCGTCGCTCGCTCCGGCGAGAAGCCGACGAACCAGCTGTCGCGCGCCGAATTGGTGGTGCCGGTCTTCCCCGCCAACGCGTCGGTCACTCCCATCGACCGCGCCGAGGCCGCGGTGCCGGAATCGAGCACGCCCTGGAGCAGGTACGACACCTGGAACGCCACCTCGGGCGAGATCACTTGCCGCGGCCGCTGGAGCGCGTTGCCTTCGAGCGGCTTGCCGGAGCCGTCGAGCACGGCGCGTAGTAGATGCGGCTCGGTGCGCCAACCTCCGCTCGCGAGCGTGGCGTAGACGGTGGCGAGACGGAGCGGCGCCACCTCGATCGAGCCCAGCCCGAGCGACGGCACGGCCTGGAGCGGCGCGTCGATGCCGAGCTCGCGCGCAGTCGCGACCACCCGCTCCCAACCGGTGCGCTCGCCGAGACGGATGGTGGCGACGTTGATGCTGTCCTCGAGCGCGCGCCGCGCGGTGACCCAGCCGTGGAACTGATGATCGACGTTCTGCGGCTCCCACACCTTGCCGCCGACCTCGAGCGTGAGCGGAACGTCGTCGAGCAGGGTCGACGGCGTCGCCACGCCGGCTGCGAATGCGGCGGTGAAGATCACCGGCTTGAACGCGCTGCCCGGCTGGCGTCGCGCCAGCTCGACACGGTCGAACTGACTGTCCTGGTAGCTGCGCCCTCCCACCCAGGCCAGAATGCCGCCGGACTCGGGATCGAGCGAGAGCAGCGCGCCCTGGAGCCCCGCTTCCGCTCCGCTCTCCTCGCCGTGGGCGAGCCCTTCGGCGAGCGTCTTCTCCGCCGCGGACTGGTCGGCGGGGTCGAGCGTCGTGAGCAGGGTGTAGCCGCGCGACCGCAGCTCTTCGAGCGCGAAGCGCCGGCGCGCCTCGCGGGCCAACGCATCGAGGAAGTAGGCGCGGGTGCGCGGCGTGAAGCGGGGTTGGTAGAGGACGGGCGGATCGGCGGTGAAGGCCCGCCACGCTTCGTCGTCGAGCCACCCCAGCTCGTGCATGCGCGCCAGCACCTCGTCGCGGCGCGCGCGGCTCGCCTCGGGATGACGCGCCGGATCCAGGCTGCCGGGTGAACGCAGCATGCCGGCGAGGAGCGCGGCCTCCGCCGTGTCGAGCTCGCGGGCGTCGCAGCCGAACCAGGCTCGCGCGGCGGCGCCCATGCCCATCAGGCTCACGCCGCGGGCTCGGCCCCAGTAGGCTTCGTTGAGGTAGGCCTCGAGGATCTCCTCCTTGTCGAAGCGCATCTCGACCAGCAGCGACAGCACGCCCTCGCGGATCTTGCGCAGCAGCGTTCGCTCGGGCGTGAGGTAGAGGTTTTTGACCAGCTGCTGGGTCAGCGTGCTCCCGCCCTGTTGCACCTCGCCGCTCTTGAGGTTGATCCAGGTCGCGCGCAGCAGACTCTGGAGCGAGATGCCGCGGTGCTCGAAGAAGGTCGCGTCCTCCGCGGCGAGCACCGCCCGCACCACGTGCTCGGGCAGCTCCGCGCGCCGCACCGGCCGGCGGTCGCGCAGGTCGTCGCCCACCAGAAGCCCGAGCAGGGGGGGATCGAGCGGGGCACTCGCGACCTCTCCGCCGCCGAGGCTCATGCCCTTGATGCGGCCTCCATCGAACCGGACGCGCAACTGCTGCTGCTCGGACGGACCCTTGGCGGTGGGGAACGATCGCAGCGCGACGTCCACCCGATCGTCGCCGGCGCGATAGCTCCCGGTCGGGATCGGCGACTGCGAGCTGCGCCGGTAGCCGAGCGCGCGCAGTCTCTCGACCAGATCGTCGGGCGCGAGGCGCTCGCCGCGCGCCACTCGCGCGGGCCGGCCGTAGACCAGCGACGGGCGCGTCCAGTCGCGTGACGAGAGACTCTCGGCAGCGCGCCACGACGGCCACACCAGCCAGGTCAACGCGACAACGCCGGCGATCGCGAGAGCACCGACGCCATAGAGGGCCCACCGCGCCCAGCCCGGCCGGGAGCTGCGACGGCGCGGCCGCTTCGGCGCGCCGCCGCCGGCGCGCGACCGCGACGCGGATCGTCGCTTGGCCGGTTGCCGCTTCGCCGCCCCCTCGCCCCGTTTTCTCCTCATTCGATCGAATCTTACGCGCCGGTCGGTGCTCTCGTCGGCGGCGCCGGATGGCGCTCCGACCCGTTGATATCCTCCACCCCGCCATGATCGCAGTGTCCGGCCTCGCCAAGGCCTACGGTGGACAGACGTTGTTCGAAGACGTCTCCTTGCAGTTCAATCCCGGCGAGCGCTATGGCGTGGTCGGCGCCAACGGCTCGGGCAAGTCCACCTTCCTGCGCATCCTGGCCGGCGACGAGATCCCGAGCGACGGCGCCGTCGCGATCCCCAAGAAGGCGCGCGTCGGCGTCCTGCGCCAGGACCACTTCCAGTACGAGGAGGTGCCCATCGTCCACGTCGTGATGATGGGCCACCAGACGCTGTGGCCGGCGATCCAGGAGAAGGAGGCCCTGCTCGAGCGCGCCGACTTCGACGGCGAGCGCTACGCCGAGCTCGAGGACATCATCCTGGCCCACGACGGCTACGCTCTCGAATCGCGCGCCGGCGAGATCCTCGAGGGGCTGGGCATCGAGAGCCGGCGCCACCACGAGCCGTTGTCGACGCTCTCCGGCGGCTTCAAGCTGCGCGTGCTGCTGGCGCAGGTGCTGGCGTCCTCGCCCGACGTGCTGCTGCTCGACGAGCCGACCAACCACCTCGACATCCTGTCGATCCGCTGGCTCGAGAAGTTCCTGGCCGAGTATCCCGGCTGCGCGCTGGTGGTCTCGCACGACCATCGCTTCCTCGACAACGTGTCGACCTACATCGCCGACGTCGACTACGAGACCATCCTGCTCTACCGCGGCAACTACACCGAGTTCATGGCGGCCAAGGTCGCCGAGCGCGAGCGCAAGGAAGCCGAGATCGCCAAGCAGGAGAAGCAGATCGCCGATCACAAGGAGTTCGTCGACCGTTTCCGGGCCAAGGCCACCAAGGCGCGGCAGGCGCAGTCGAAGCTCAAGCTGATCGATCGCATCGAGATCGTGCGGCTGCCGCGCTCGTCGCGCCGCTACCCGATCTTCAAGTTCGGCCAGGTGCGGCCGTCGGGCAAGGAGGTGCTCAAGGCCGAGGACATCGCGAAGTCGTACGGAGCGGACCGGGTGCTCCACGACGTCGACCTCCAGGTTCGGCGCGGCGACCGACTCGCCATCCTGGGCCCCAACGGCATCGGCAAGTCGACGCTGCTCAAGATCGCGATGAAGGTGGTCGAGGCCGATCACGGCAAGATCGAGTGGGGCTACGAGACCTATCCCGGCTACTTCGCGCAGGACCATCGCGAGCAGCTGGGCGAGCCGCGCCAGACCGTCGAAGAGTGGCTGTGGAACTTCTGTCCGGGCGAGCCGATCGGCTTCGTGCGCGGCCAGCTCGGACTGGTGCTCTTCTCCGGCGACGAGGTGAAGAAGCGCGTCGGCAACCTGTCGGGTGGCGAGGCGGCGCGTCTCCTGTTCGCGCGCATGGCGGTCGAGAAGCCGAACGTGCTGGTGCTCGACGAGCCCACCAACCATCTCGACCTGGAGGCGATCGAAGCGCTGGCCCAGGGACTCGAGAAATTCGCCGGTACCCTCGTCTTCGTCTCGCACGACCGCTGGTTCGTGTCCAGGCTGGCGACCCGCATACTGGAGATAACCCCGCGCGGTCTCAACGACTTCCAGGGCACCTACGACGAGTACCTCGAGCGGCTCGGCGACGATCATCTCGACGCCGCGGCGGTGCTGGCACGGGCGAAGAAGGAGAAGCAGCGCGGGCCCGCGGCGGCCATCGCAGCCGAGACCGACGCCGAGGCGGCGGCCCCGGCGCTGCGCGGCGGAGCGCGCGGCGTGCGCGGCGGCCCGGAGGTGGGTCGCAAGGTCGGTCGGTCGGACGGCGCGCGTGCCGACGCCGGCTCACGCGAGTCGATCGACCAACGTCGCGATCTGCTGCGACGCCAGGACAAGATCCAGAAGGCGCTCGAGAAGAACGAGGCGCGCGTCCACGACATCAACGAGCAGTTCTCCAACCCCGGCTTCTTCGCCACCGTCACGCACGAGCAGGTGCGCAAGCTGGAGAACGAGCAGAAGCGGCTCAAGGGCGAGATCGACGGCCTCATGACCCAATGGCAGGAGGTCGACGAGGCGCTCGGCCGCCTCGCCGAGGAACCGTCGCGCGCGTAGGTCTTCTCACGCCTATTTCGAAAGGCTGCTGTAAGCTGGCCCTTCGGCGCCGCCAGCCATCCCTACACCACCGCCCGCGTCCTGAAGCGCCGTGGCGCAAAAGCCGCGACGCCGGGGGCCGGTCTTGAGCCACCCTCTCCGTTCATCCGAGACCATGCCGCGGGACTCGTCCCCGACGTTGCGGCGGCGCCGGTGGTGGATCCTCGGCGCCCTGGCGATCGCGCTGTTGGTGGCGGCGGCGGTCGTGATCGCCTACTCCTCGTTCACGGTCGTACTGGATCCGCTGGCGCCCTGGCTCGAGGGGCGGATCGCCCGGGCGGTCGATCCGCTGCGCGTTCGACGCGGCGACCTGCGCTTGCGCTGGGGCGGTCTGATCACGCCGGTCGTCGTCCGAGCCGAGCGCTGGGCACTGCTGCGAGCCGACGGCGAGCCGCTCCTCGATCTCCCGAGCGTCG
Organism: Thermoanaerobaculia bacterium; assembly: GCA_036257295.1. Classification (GTDB taxonomy): domain Bacteria; phylum Acidobacteriota; class Thermoanaerobaculia; order Multivoradales; family Multivoraceae; genus DATAFT01. Next base: position 338 of record DATAFT010000043.1, on the reverse strand, counting down.
ACATCGCCCTGGAGCCGCGCGCGTTGGTGCGCGGCGAGGTGCAACCGCTGTGGGTGACGGTATCGAGTCCGCGCTTGAGCCTCGATCGCGATGCGCAGGGCGTCTTCGCTCCCTCGGCTGACGATCTCGCCGCGCTCTCGAAGAAGGAATCGAGCAGCTCCAGCTCGATGCTCGATGCCTGGCGGTCGCCGCCGGCGTCCGGAGCGCTCGCACGCCTCGAATGGGTGCGGATCGAGGACGGCGCGGTCGCGGTGCGCGACCGGGCGCTCGCGCTCGACTGGGGAATCAAGGGCCTCGCGGCCGAGCTCTCGCGCCGGCACGTCGAGACGATCGACCTC
>DATAFT010000630.1:0-3655 GCA_036257295.1 Thermoanaerobaculia bacterium | reverse complement strand
CGTGACCTCGACGTTCACGGGCGCACCGCTGCGCTCGCGACGCTCGTTCCAGCAACCGACGAAGTATCGACTGATCGGTTCGGTTCGGTTCTAGTAGCGATGGCGTAGGGTGGCCGGCTGACAGCCGGCCGCCCGTCGCTGACGGTTACTCGAAGGGGAGGATGGCCTCCCCTTTGTGCTTTCTCAGGGGCGTCCAAACGGCTGGACTCTGATTCGGCAATCCGAACGGTTGAATCAGCGTCGCGATTGGGTGCGTTCAGAGCGGGCTCTGCATGAACGCGCAACTCGTTGGAGGTATAGGAGTAAGGGGCGCGACGCCAGCGGCGCTGGGGTAGACCGGCCGGCCGATTCGGTGGCTCGTGTCTTGCTCGCTGCAGTGGATTGCGTAGTGTGCGCTCGGCGGTGAAGCCGTTCGCCACGAGTCCCGAGCGATCGGGCTCGACCGGCGGGCGCGGCAACGCCGGCGCACGAGGATCCGGAGGGGGAGGCTCGGCCTCCCCCCTTTTTCTGCCAGACTGCCTACCCGCCGGTCGAGCGTTCCCTCAGACGCCGCGCCTCGCTCGATTGTTTCCTTGAGCTCATCCTCTGCGTTCAAGAGCTGCGCGATCGCGATCGCGCTGATCGGCGCCACCTTCGTCGCGTTATGGCCGGTGGGTGCGAACGGCTTCATCGGCTTCGACGACCCGCGATACATAACCCGCAACGAGGAAGTTCGCGCCGGCCTCACCTCCCGGGGTGTGGTCTGGGCGTTCACGACCACCCACGCCTACAACTGGCATCCGCTGACGTGGCTCTCGCACATGACCGACGTCGAGCTGTTCGGACTCGACCCGGCGGCGCATCACCGCGTGAGCGTCGCCCTTCACGCCGCGAACGCCGTGCTTCTGTTCGTCCTGTTGCGGTCCTCGACCGGAGCGTTGTGGCCGAGCGCGCTGGTGGCCTTCCTGTTCGCGCTGCACCCGTTGCGCGTCGAGTCGGTGGCCTGGGCTTCCGAGCGCAAGGACGTCCTCGGCGCTTCGTTCTGGCTCCTCACCATGCTGCTCTACGTCGCCTGGACGCGGCGACCGGGCACTGCCCGATTCGTCTCGGTCGTCGCGGCGTTCGCCGCCGGCCTGATGGCGAAACCGATGCTGGTCACGCTGCCGTTCGTGCTGCTGCTCTTCGACGTCTGGCCGCTGGGCCGCGTGCAGACCGAAGCCCTACCGGTGAAGTCGAAGCGCAAGACGAGCTCCGCGAAAGCGGCGACCGCCTCGCCACAGCCCTGGCGAAGCATGCCCGGGAGGACGGGCGGCGCCGGGCATGCTTCGCCCTGGCGCCGTCTGATCGTCGAGAAGACTCCGCTGCTCGTTCTCGCCGCGGGCGCCAGCGTGATGACGCTGCGAGCCCAGCAGGGGATCGTGCAGTCGGTAGAGCGCTTTCCACTCCCCGCGCGCATCGCCAATGCCGCGATCTCGTGCGCGCGCTATCTGGGCAAGATGTTCTGGCCGCAGGACCTCGCCGTCTTCTATCCCTATCGGGAGCTCTCGCTCGCATCGCCAACGGCGCTGGGCGCGATCGCGCTCCTGCTCGCGATCACGGCGCTCGCCGTGCGCTGCCGCCGCCGCGGTTACCCGATCGTGGGCTGGCTGTGGTTCCTCGGCACCCTGGTCCCGGTGCTCGGTCTGGTGCAGGCCGGCATCCAATCGATGGCGGACCGCTACACCTACCTGCCGGGGATCGGCATCCTGATCGCCTTGGTGTGGGCTGCAGCGGAGCAGCTCGAGCGTCGCGGCGCGCTCGACCGGGCCGTCGCGCGCCACGCCCTGTTCGCGACGGCGACCGTCGTGCTCGCTGTGCTCGGATGGCTCACCTGGCGCCAGACCATGACCTGGCGCGACGACGAGACGCTGTTCGCTCACGCCGCGAGCGCTACGCGCGATAGTTACTGGGCGCACTACAACCTCGGGCTCACTCTGCTCGACGGCGGGCGTGCAGGAGAAGCGATACCGCAGTTCGAGGACGCGGTGCGGCTCCAGCCGACCTCGGTCGAAGCGCTGGTCAATCTCGGCAGGGCGCTCGAGCAGAGCGGCCGCGTTCCGGAAGCGATCGCGGCGTTCCGCCGCGCGCGTGAGGCCAACCGGGAGGACCTCCCGGCGGCCCGTCACCTGTCGCGCCTGCTGGTCTCGAGCGGCGGCGCCAGCGAGGCCGAGACGGTAGCGGCGATCGCGGCGTCGCGGTGGCCCGACGACTCTCAGTTGCAATACACCACCGGCATCGCCCGGTTGATGCTCGACCGGCCCGGGGACGCCTTGGAGCCGCTACGGCGCGCGGTCGCGATCGACCCCGCGTACGCTGCCGCGCACAACGCGCTGGGCATCGCGCTGGTCCGCGCCGGCGATCGCGCCGCCGCCATCGAGCACTTTCAGCGCGCCGTCGAGATCGAGCCCGACTATCTCGAGGCCCGCCAGAACCTGGCGCGGGTCGGTTCGGCCCCGACACTGTCCCCGTGACGTCGCCGAGAGCGAGCGGAGGCGACGGTAGACTGATCGCGTGTCCCCTTCGTTCGTCCTGTCGGTGTCGCGCGTCGCCATGGTCTGCGTCGCGATCTCCACCGTTGCCTCGACCGCGGAGGAATCGCCGTTGCCGCTGCGCTGGGATCCCGCAACCGGCGAGAACGTGCGCTGGGTCGCCGAGCTGGGGTCGTACTCTTACGGCGGTCCGGTGGCGGCGGCCGGCAAGGTCTTCGTCGGCACCAACAACGCGCAGCCGCGCAACCCCGCGATCACCGACGATCGCGGCGTGTTGATGGCGTTTCGCGCCGCCGACGGCGCGTTCCTGTGGCAGGCTACCCACCCCAAGCTCGAACAGGCCTTCGATTTTCCGCTGCAGGGAGTGTGCTCGACCCCGACCATCGAAGGCGACCGCCTCTACTACGTCTCCAATCGCGGCGAGCTGCTGGCGCTCGACGTCGAGGGCTTCCTCGATGGCGAGAACGACGGGCCGATCGCCGACGAGTCGGCTCACGGTCGCGCCGACGCCGACGTGGTGTGGCGACTCGACCTGCGGCGCGAGCTCGGTGTCGTGCCCCACTTCATGTCGGCGTCGACGCCGGCGATCCTCGGCGACCTCCTGTTCGTCCACACCTCGAACGGCATCGACGAGAGCGGCCGCGTTCCGGCGCCTCGCGCTCCCAGCTTCCTCGCCGTCGATCGCCGCGACGGCGCCGTGCGCTGGGGCGACGCTTCACCCGGAGCGGAGCTGGTCGACGGGCAGTGGTCGAGCCCGACGGTGCTCATGGCCGGCGGGCGGCGCCAGGTCCTGTTCCCGGGCGGCGACGGCTGGCTGTACTCGTTCGCGCCCGAGGACGGGAAGCTCCTGTGGAAAGTGGACGGCGGCTCGGTGGTCGGGACGAGCGCCGGCGATCGACGCAACGCATTCGTCGCGACCGCGGCGGTGGCGCAGGGACTCGTCTACATCCCGGCCGGCCGCGATCCGGAGCAAGGGTCCGGACCGGGCAGCCTGTGGTGCATCGATCCTGCGGCGTCGGGCGCGGATCCGGAGGCGAGGGTTCGTTGGCGCTTCGGTGGCAAGACCGCGACGCCGCCGCCGCCGGGAGCGAGTGGCGCCGGCCGAGCCGCCGGATCCTTCGCGCGGTCGATCGCCACCGCCGCCATCG
>DATAFT010000583.1:0-8016 GCA_036257295.1 Thermoanaerobaculia bacterium | reverse complement strand
CAGGATGTTGCTCTTCGAGGGCGCCGCCAGGCGGATGAGATCGAACACCTGCTGGATCGGTTTCGACTTGCCGATGATGCGGTCGAAGCCGAAGCGGCCATGGAGCTGCTCCTTGAGGGCGCGGTTCTCGGCCTTGAGCTGACGGCGCTCGAGGCCCTTGCGAATGGTGAGCCGCACCTCCTCGTTCTTGAAGGGCTTCGGGATGTAGTGGAAGGCGCCCTGCTTCATGGCATCGATCGCGCCCTCGATCGACGAGAACGCGGTGATCACCACCACCACCAGGTCGGGGTCGTGCTCGCGGGCCTGCCTCAGGACTTCCATGCCCGAGAGGCCGGGCAGCATGAGGTCGAGCAGGACCAGATCGACCTCCTCGCGCTCGAGCAAGGTCAACGCCTCCTCACCGGTGCGCGCCACCACCGCTTCGTGGCCCTCCTCGCGCACTAACGCGGAGAGGACGTCTTGGAGGACCTCCTCGTCGTCGACGATGAGGATGCTCATGCCGCTGATCTCCGTGCCGGTCGCAGCCGCACCACGAAGCGGCAGCCCGGCCCGTCAGGGCGGTCCTCGATCGCGAGCTCGCCCCCGTGGCGACGCACGATCTCGTGGCTGATCGACAGGCCCAGGCCGGTGCCGCCGGCGCGCTGCTTGGTGGAGTAGAACGGCTCGAACACGCGCTCGCGAGCCGCCGGGTCGATGCCTGGACCGGTGTCGTCGATCGCGACCTCGATCCAGGGACCGGTGAGTCGGGTCGACACGCGCAGCGTGCCGCCGCCGTGCATCGCTTCGATGGCGTTCTGCAGCAGGTTGGTGAACACCTGCTGGAGCTCGCCGTCGGAGCCGTTGACGATCGGATGACCGGTGCCGTTGTCCATCACGACCCGGATCCGCAGCGCTTCGATGCGATCGCGCAGCAGCTCGAGGCACTCGCCCACCAGCTCGGTGACGTCGACCGGGTTCGTCTCCACCGCTTGGTTGCGCGCCAGCTTGAGCAGGCTGTTGACGATGCGGGATGCACGGAAGGTCTGCCGCTCGACCTTCTTGAGCAGCGGGTAGCGTGGATCGCCGCTGTCGGTCGAGGCGAGCAGCATCTGCGCGTAGCTCGAGATGCCGGTGATCGGCGTGTTGACCTCGTGCGCGATGCCGGCGGCCATGATGCCGAGCGAGGCCAGGCGCTCCTTCTCTTCGAGCTTGCGCTCCATCGCCACCCGCTCGGTGATGTCATTGACCACCAGCACCACCGCCGCGCCGCGCGTCGAGGAGAACGGCGCCACGCTGGCCTGGATCGACCGCTCGCGCCCGCGCCCGTCGACGATGCCGAGCTCGAGCGGACCGTCGTTCGGGCTGGGGACGCGGTCGAGCGGGAGAACGTCGAGGAGCCGCTTGCGCTTGAGAGCGTCGGGGTCGGCTCCCGCGAGCGCCGCGAAGGCCAGGTTCGCCGACACGATGCGCCCTCCCTCGTCGAGCACCGCGATACCCGCCGGCGACGCCTCGATGATGCTCTCGGTGTACTGCTTGAGCTCGCGCACCTCCTCGAGCTGGGTCTGCAGCCGATCGAGCAGGTGCGCGTTCTCGATCGCAAGCGAGGCCTGGTCGAGCAGCGTGCGCACCAGCTCGAGGTCGTCGCTCGAGAAAGGCATCTCGCCGTAGCGCAGGCCGCACACCAGAGCGCCCACCCGCCGCCCGCGCACGAGCAGCGGGAAGGCATAACGGTAACCCTGCAGGTAGAGCTCGCTCGACGCCAGGCTGCCGCCGGTACCGAGCAGCGTCGCGCCGAGCAGCTCGCGATGGTCCTCCTGCCAGAACTCGGCGCCGAAGAGATCGAGCGGCAGTCGCTGCGGCGGGCCGTCGTCGCGGCGCAGCGGGACCAGTGCCTCGTCCTCGTTGAGGAGCAGGTTGGAGCGGTCGAGCGATAGCGCCTCCTCGACGTGGACCAGGAGCTGACTCGACAGCCGCTCGAGGTCGCGCTCGTGGAGGAGCTCCTTGCCGAGCTGCGCCAGATTCCGGCGCTGTCCGAACTTGGTTCTGTACTGCAACCGTTCGAGCGCGGTGCCGATCCCCTGGCGCGCCGGGACCAGCAGGCCGCCGATCACCAACACCGCCGCCACCGACAACAGGTCGCGCAAGAGTCCTCGCGACTCCGGCACGCCGTACTGGACCAGCAGGCGCAGGAACGAGAAGCCGGCGAGCCCGAACATGATGGTGAGACCGTAGGTGGCGACGTCGCGCGCGATGACCGAGATGTCCCACAGCCGGAACCGCAGGATCGCGTAGGCGAAGGTGAGCGGCACCACCGCCAACGGCAGCACCGCGAGCACCTCGATCGCCTGGGGTCCTTCGAGGCCGAGCCACCAGGGGACCAGGTAGAGCGCGACGAAGGGAACGTAGCCGCCCGCCATGCCGAGCGCGATCCACAACAGTTGCCGTCTCGCCTCGCGCCGCTCTCCGACCAGCAGCCGATAGAGCAGAACGAGGGACGCGATCAGCGCGAACGCGACGAAGAACAGAAGCTCGGCGCGATCGAGTCGCTGGAGCACGCTGGCCATCTCGGCGCTGCTCGGCGAACCGAGCAGGTAGCGGCCGTCGTTGGCGATGAGGTCCCACTGCAGCGCGGCGAGGAAGGTCGCGGGCAGGTAGACGAACGGGAGCAGGCGGCGGACCCAGGCGCGCGGCTGCAGATCCACCGGGAAGGTGAGGAAGAAGTGGAGCGTCAGCGGCGGCAGCAGAAGACGCGCCAGCTCCTCGACCACGAACAGGGCTTTGCCGGTGTCGTCGGCCAGCAGCTGATCGGCCGGAGTGGCGACCAGGATGAAGAACGCGCTCGAGACCGCGCACCACAGGTAGAAGAGCAGGCTCTGACGCGACTGCTCGCGCAGGACGGTGTAAAGGCCGATCAACAGGTAGAGGCCGCCGATCACGGCCTGCACCAGGTAGGACCAGTCGATCTGGAGCCCCGGCCGGACGTAGCTCACGGTGACGATCTCGTCGCCGCGCTGCACCACGATCTCGGTCGAGGGCTGCACGCGCAGGGCCTCGAGAGCGGTCGAGACGCGCCGCACGGTGTCGCCGCTGATGAGGAGCAGTCGATCGCCGCGCTGCAGATCGGGATGAACGGCGGGATCGACCTGCGAGACCAGCACCCGGTTCATGCCGCCGCGCAACGCGATCCCAGGGGTGCGGAAGGTCTCGAGCTTGCGCTGGATGCCGACCCCGCCGGTGACCAGGATCAGGGCGGCGAGGGAGCTCGCGAGCGAGAGGATCAGCTTCCGTCGAAAGGAGGCGGTCATAGTCGAGCGCGTCCTGGAGGACGTGACAGCCAGTCTTGCCGAGCAGGTTTCATGCCAAATCGACATTTTATTGAACCGGCTCGAAAGGCCCAGTTTTGGCCGAGTTGAGCACGCTCGTCCAACATGATGAACTCTATCCAAAAAGTCGTATCCAATGGAGTGGGCGTCATCGCGCCGCTCCGGGGAGCGAAAACCGCTAGCTAGGCAGGTTGCGGGGAGGGGAAGATCAGAACTTGACGGCGATGCCGCCGGCGACCCGGCGGTGCAGATCGTCGGCGAGCGCCCGCCCGTACACGAGGTCGCCGCGCGATAGCTCGACGTTGAGCAGCACGGCCAGATCGGTCCCGAAGTCGAGGAAGTAGTCGAGCTCCTGGGTCAGCTTGAGCTGGAGCTTTTCGAGGTTGACGTCGGTGGCCGAGCCCAAGGATCTCAGCGGCTCCAGCCGCTGCTCGACGCGATGCACGGCGAGGAAAACGCCGGTCGAGGTCTGCTGGAAGCGAGTGTCGAGCGAGGTCACCACGTAGCTGACCTGGTTCTCGAACGGAGTGTCGTCGGCGGTGAGGAGCACGCCGCCGCCGCCCGACCCGACGGTCGACTCCAGCGTGGTCAGGATCTGCGGCGCTACTTGGAGGCTCAACGCGAACTGGAGCTCGGGGAGCTCGTCGCCGCGGACCAGGTACACGCTCTCGATCTGGTCGAAGAAGTCGTCGGTGAAGAAGACGCGCAGGGTGTCGCCGATCCGCCGATGAACGGCCGCCAGTCGGAGCGACTCGCCACCCTCCCGCCCGTGAACGAAGCCGACCTGGTAGTAGTGGTCGTCGGCGGCTGGCTCGGACTCGATGTCCCGGAAGTAGGCGACGCCGAAGGTACCGAGGCCGGACTCCTCCTCGCTGCGGAAGCGCTTGCGGGCGACCGCGTCCAGCTTCCAGTCGTCGCCGAGCTCGACCACCACACCGCCATGCGGCGCCACCGCGAAGGTGCCGTCGAGGAGCATGGAGTAGAGGCCGTACTCGACCACGAGGCCGGATCCGAGCTCGGTCGAGCCGATCCCGAAAGCGTTGACGCGCTGTCGCACCAGAGCGGGCAGCGTATTGCCGAGCTGGGTGTCGAGGAGCATCTCCTGGTAGCTCACACCGGTCCGCAGTGCCATCCGGTCACCGAGGTCCTGCTGGTACGTCCCGTTGACGTGCAGCGTACGTGAGCCGTCCGGCAGGCCCGCCGGCTTGACCAGTCCCTGCGAGTGGAAGCCGCTCTCCTCGAAGTACTGCGCCGAGACGTTGGACTCGGCGCCTGACCGCAGACCCTTCTGCCAGGCGACTTGATAGCGCTCGAAATCGACGGGTTTCGCCATCATCGGATGATGGTCGAGGGTGTGGCGCACGGTGTGGAACTGCACCGCCGAGCTGCCGCCGCTGGCGAGGCTCACATCGAGCGAGTTGGTGCGGCCTTCCGCCAGCAGATCGCTCGACCCGGAGGTCGACTCCGGCCGGAGCTCATCGAAACGCCCGTCGAGCTCCAGCATCAGCCGTCCCACCCGCCCCTGCATGCCGATGCGACCGCTGGTGAGCTGCGAGAGGCCCGCCGGATTGTCGTCGAGACCCGCCATCATCTCGGTCTCGAAGGCGAGGCCGCCCGGGTTGGCGTCCGCTACCTCCTGCGGATCGCCGAGGGCAGAGGCGATCTCGATCTCGCGCAGCACGTCACCGGGGATCCGGCGCCGGATCGACCAGAAATCCTCGGTGTCCTGGAAGGAGGAGGACTGCTCGGGACTCAGCTCGAACTCGAGGAAATCGGCGGCCGACTGGGTCGCGCGCGTGAACAGCACGACGGCGGGAACGAACCCCACCTTGTGGGCGATGATCTTGTAAACGCCGACGGGCAGCGGGTTGAAGAGGAAATGCCCCTGCTGGTCGGTGACCGCGCGGGTGATGGTGAGCTCGGTGACCTGATAGGCGTAGACGCGAGCCGATTCGATCGGCCCGTCGTTCGAGCGCACCAGTCCGCCCAGGCCCACAGTGGCCTCGGGTTCTGCTCCCGCCACGGGGATCGCGCCGGCGACCAGCGCAGCGACGAGGAGGGAAGAGGCGAACGAACGCACGACTATCCCAAGCCTGGCTCTCGATTATAGCGGGGGTGTCCGGGGGTCGCAAACGGCGGCGTCAGCGCTGCCACCAGGGCCGTCACCCGCGCGGCGCCGCCCTGTTTGAGCGCCCTCCCCGCCGCCTCCAGGGTGGCGCCGGTGGTGGCCACGTCGTCGACCAGGAGGACGCGGACTCCCCGTAGCGCGGGTTTCGACCCAGCGCGGCAGCGAAATGCACCGGCCACGTTGGCCTTGCGCGCCGCCGCCGACCGCGCCGCCTGCGGTGGTGTAGCCCGCGACCGGACCAGCGTCGCGCGATAGGGAAGAGAGATCCGGCTGGCCACCGAGGCGGCGAGCAGCGCGGCCTGGTCGTATCCGCGCTCGAGCCGGCGCCGCCAGTGGAGTGGCACCGCAGTGATGTAGTCGTGACCCGAGGCGGAAGCGGCGGCCGCGGCCATCCCCACCGCCAGGTCGCCCGCCAGGTATTCGAGCCTCCCGTATTTGAGCCGGCGTACAACTTCGTCGATCGGCGGCCGATAGCTCCACGCGGCGATCAGGCCGTCGAGCGTCGCGAGTCGAGGCGCGGGAGGCGGTGGCGGCAACCTGCGGGCGCAGGTCGCGCAGAGCCCCAGCGGCGAGGGCCGCCACGGCAGTCGCGCGTCGCAACCCGCGCACCACGCCGGCAGGACGAAGTGAGCAGTCTCGTCCAGCAGGCGATCGAGGCGGGCGGGCGCGCCCGCGGCGACGTATCGGCGCAGCAACTCGTAGAAGACGTGTCGAGGCATCGCGCTCGCAATTCCGGTAGGACGCGAGACGCTCGGGTAAACTCGCGCCGCAGCGGCGCTTTCATCGCGACCTTCGACGATCAGGGGAGACCATGCGGCTACGGCGATCCCTTCTGCAGTTCGTTCTCTTCGCCCTGCTGGTCGCGGGCTCCGCCGGCGGTGCCGTGGCGCAGGACAGGTACCCGTTTCGCGTGTCCGCCTTCGCCGGTGTGGGCGGCGCGGTCGACGACGACGACGGCAATTCGCTGGGCAACGGGAGCTACCAGCTCGGCTTTTCCTGGGTCAGCGACACCGACGTGCTGGTCGGCGTGCGCGCCGGGCAGATCTCTTTCGACGAGGGCCCGTCGGGGCGGCTGGGCTCGGATCTGACCTACGCGACGATCGGGGGCGAGTACCTCTTCAACGAGGGGTACTACACCTCCGGCATCTACCTCGGCTTGGGCTGGTACGCCCTCGACGACGACGAGCTCCCGGAGTTCCCGAGCCAGGACGCCGTCGGGCTCGCGTTGGGCGTGACCGGCGACTTCCGTCTCGCCGAACGCTTCTCCATCCTGCTCGAGCTGTCGGGCCACTACACCGACCTCGACGACGCCGATCTGCTGGCGATGGGTCACGTGGGAGTAGCATTTCGCTTCTGAGGCGACGGCGCCGGGTGTGCCGCATCGCGGCGCTGGAGGCGACCCATGATCGAGAAGCTGGGCCACTACAAGATCGTGAGCGAGCTCGGCCGCGGCGGCATGGGCGTGGTCTACAAGGCCTACGAGGAGTCGCTCAACCGTTACGTCGCGATCAAGGTGCTGGGCGAGCACCTGAGCCACGACCAGAGCTTCGTCAAGCGCTTCGTGCGTGAGGCCAAGGCCGCCGCCGGGCTGTCGCATCCGAACGTCATCCAGATCTTCTACATCGGCCACGAAGCTCCTCCCGCGCCGAACCCCAATGGGCAAGGCGAACGCCACTACTTCGTCATGGAGTTCGTCGAAGGACGCTCGGTGCACGACGTGCTCGAGCAGGACGGCGCCTTCGACCCGATGCGCGCCACCCGCATCGTGCAGCAGGCCGCCTCCGGGCTCGCCGTGGCTCACGATCAGGGCCTGGTGCATCGCGACATCAAGCCGGCCAACCTGCTGGTCACCAGGGACGAGCGCCTGAAGATCGCGGACTTCGGCCTGGCGCTGGCTCCGACCGACGGCGCCACTCGCCTCACCGCGACCAACTCGCTGATGGGAACGCCGGGCTACCTCTCCCCCGAGCAGTGCTGCGGTGAGCCGGCCGGTCCGAGGAGCGACATCTACTCGCTCGGGATGACGTTCTACGAGATGTTGACCGGCAGCATGCCGTTCAAGGGCGAGAGCCCACTCGCGGTGCTGCGCCAGATCCTCGACGAAGAGCCGACGCCTCTGCTCCAGATCGACCCCGATCTCGACCCGCGCATCGCCGGTGTGGTCGAGCGCATGGTGGCCAAGGAGCCGAACGACCGCTATCAGACCTGCCACCTGCTGATCGCGGACCTCAACGAGATCCTCGGCACGCGGGCGGCGGCGGTGCCGACGGCGGGACTGGATCGAGCGGCGGCGCTCCCTCCTCTGCCGAACGCGCCGAACGCGTCGGCCCGCACGCAGGCCAGAGTCAGTGGCCGGCCGGAGGACGCACCGACGCAGGTGGCGCCGGCGCCCCTGCCGCGCCCCGGGACCGGACGAATGACCACCGCGCCGGTGGCGGGGCCGGGCGGCGTCGTTCCCCCTGTACCTCCGGCAATCCAACCGATCGCGGCCGCGGCAGCGGTGCCTCCGACGCCGGTCGCGCCGCCGGTGGTTGCCGCCGGCGCCGCTCCCGCCGCCGCCGCCAAGTCCGGCAAGAGCGGTCGCCT
>DATAFT010000427.1:0-3471 GCA_036257295.1 Thermoanaerobaculia bacterium | reverse complement strand
GATCTTCAACCTGATGGAAGACGCCGCGACCGCGGAGATCTCGCGCTCGCAGCTCTGGCAGTGGGTCAGGCATGGCGCCGCGCTCGCGGGGGACGGCAAGGTCTCGGCCGACCTCTACCGCCGCATCCGCGACGAGGAGCTCCAGAAGCTGGGCGGTCCCGGCGTCGAGCGCTACGGCGACGCCGCCGCGATCCTCGACGGGCTGGTGCTGGCCGACACCATCGAGGAGTTCCTCACGCTCAGGGCCTACGCGATGTTGGGTTGAGAGATTGGTGACAGGTTACTTTTTTACGGTTTCTTAATCAGTAACCTGTCACCTATTTCGCTTGGGACCTCGCGATCGCGTCCCACAGCCGCGCTTCGGGACGATTGAAATCCTCGGCACCGGCGAAGCGACCGATCTCCTGGTCGCCGCGGTAGACGATCGCCGTCGGTAGCGACTTCACCGCCAGCCGCTTCACCTCGGGCGTGTTCCAGGGATCCTCGAGCGGGAGACCCAGGTACTCGAACTTGATCGGCGCGCCCGAGAGCGCCTCGACCACGGCGAGGCCGCGCGGCAGGTACTGCTTGCAGACGTGGCACCAGGACCCGAACACGATCTTGACGTGATAGTCGCCGCCGACCGAGCGGAGCTTGTCGACGATCTCGGGGTCGGGGGCGTACTCGGCGGCGTCGGTCTTGTACTTCGGGGTGTGCTCGTAGAGCTCCGCCAGCGTGTGCGCTCCGACCAGCGACGGCTTGGGCCGCAGCACCGCGGCGACCGATCCGTGCGAGAACTTGATGTCGCTCTTGTCCAACTCGAAGGAGCCGAGGTCGGCGAGAGCCTCGCCCCGCTGCAGGAGGAGACCGCGCCCGCTCTCCTGGAGCCGCGCCATGGGTACGGCCTGCACGCCGCGGCTGCGCACGTGCAGGATCACGGGCGACGGTAGGCGATCCGAGACCACCAGCACCGCTGCGTTCGCCGGCGACTCGTAGGTGCGCGCGTTGGGATCGAGCGCGCCGGCCACGTAGAGGTCGAGGTCGCCCCCCGGCGTGAACAGCGGCGCCTGGGCCACGACCGCGGCGGCGGCGAGCGGCGCGATCAGCGCCAGCGACGCGCAGACACGGGCAGGACGCGAAGCGATGAGCCGTATCGTCGAAGTCGAAGGTTTCCCCATGCCGTGGGGATTCTATCGAGCACCGCACGGGCTACACTTCGAGCCGAGACCAAGACGGGATGAGCCACCTGTTCGCCTACTTCTCGCGCATGAAGTTCATCCGCCGCTGGGGGCTGATGCGCAGCACCTACCCGGAGAACGTCCAGGAGCACAGCCAGCGCGTGGCGCTGGTAGCTCACGCCCTCGCCCTGATCCGCAATCGCCTCTACGGCGGCGCCGTCGATCCCGAGCGCGTCGCCGTGCTCGCGCTCTTTCACGACAGCGGCGAGGTCCTGACCGGCGATCTGCCGTCGCCGATCAAGTACCGCAACCCGGAGATCCGCACCGCCTACCACGAGATCGAGGCCTCCGCCGCCGACACTCTGCTCGGCATGGTGCCCGAGCCGCTGCGCGCCGACTACCGGTCCTTGCTCCTCGGCGACGGCGCCGATCCCGACGAGCAAGCGATCGTCAAGGCGGCGGACAAGCTGTGCGCCTGGATGAAGTGCCTCGAAGAGACGGCGGCCGGCAATCGCGAGTTCGCCAAGGCCGAGGAAGCGCTGCGCGAGGTGGTGCGGTCGATCGATCGCCCCGAGGTACGCTGGTTCGTCGACACGTTCGTCCCCAGCTTCCGCCTCACCCTCGACGAGCTGGGATAGGGCGTGGTGACTACCGCGCCCCATCCCAGCCTCCATATTGGCGCAGAGGGTAGCGCGCAGTACAGTTGGCGTTCGCCATCCTTTCCTTCGATCAGGAGCACAATCGATGCGACTCGTAACCTTCACGCATGCCGGGTCTACGCGCATCGGCGTTCAAGTGGACGGCCAGGTCGTCGACCTCGCCGCCGCGGCGCCCGAGCTCCCCCGCGAGATGTGCGCTTTCCTCGCCGCAGGCCAGCGCGCGCTCGACGCCGCGCGGGCCGCGACGGAGAACGGCCGGGCACGCCTCGGCGCCGGAGAGGTGAGGATCGGCGCACCGATCCTGCGTCCGCCCAAGATCCTCGCCGTCGGTCTCAACTACGCCGACCACGTGCGCGAGACCGGCCGCGAAGCGCCCAAGGTCCCGATGATCTTCAACAAGCAGTCCACCGCGGTGACCGGTTCGGGGGCGCCCGTCCACGTCCCGCGCGTGTCGGACAAGGTGGACTGGGAAGGCGAGCTCGCGTTCGTCATCGGCAGGCGCTGTCGCCACGTTCCGCGCGACCGCGCGGCGAGCGTGATCGCCGGCTACACCATCGTCAACGACGTGAGCGTGCGCGACTGGCAGCACCGGGTGCCCACCTTCACCATGGGCAAGTCGTTCGACACCCACTGCCCGCTCGGTCCCGCCATCGTGACCGCGGACGAGGTGGGCGACCCCCACGCGCTCGACCTCCGCACCTGGGTCAACGACGACCTGCGCCAGAGCTCCAACACGCGCGAGCTCATCTTCGACTGCTTCTATCTGGTGGAGCACCTCTCCACCGTGTTCACGCTCGAGCCCGGGGACGTGGTCTCGACCGGCACCCCGAGCGGTGTCGGCGCGGCGATGAATCCGCCCACCTTCCTCAAGGCCGGGGACACCGTGCGGGTCGTCATCGACAAGCTGGGCGAGCTGCGCAACCCGGTGATCGCCGAGCCCGCGGACACCGCGCAGTTCTGAGCTGAGGCTCCGCGGCATGAGGATCGCGATCGGCTCCGACCACGCCGGCTTCCAGTACAAGGAGCGCCTGCGCGAGCTGCTCACGCGCGAGGGTCACCGGGTCGAGGACTTCGGCACCCACTCCGAGGAAGCGGTCGACTACCCGATCTTCATCCGGCCGGTCGCGCTCGCCGTCGCTTCTGGCGATCACGAGCGCGGCATCGTCCTCGGCGGCTCCGGGAACGGCGAGGCGATGGCAGCCAACCGCGTGCTCGGCGTGCGCTGCAGCCTGTGCTGGAACGAGGAGTCTGCCCGCCTGGCCCGCGCCCACAACGACGCCAACGTGCTCTCGCTCGGCCAGCGCCTGGTGCCGTGGGAGACCGCGGTAGCCATCGTCCAGATCTGGCTCTCGACGCCGTTCGAAGGCGGCCGTCACCAGCGACGCATCGCGCTGCTCGACCACACTCCAGAGGTATGATCGAGCTGGAGAGCGCGCGCCGTCCTCGGCGCCAACGGCAACGCGGCGGAGCGAATGGTGAACGCCATTCGCGGAGCCGCGCCGAGAAAGGGAGCCGCGATGAAAGTCTCGATCGAATACTGCGTCCGCTGAAACTACACACCTCAGGCCACCAGTCTGGCGGCCGCGATCAAGAACGAGCTGGGCATCGAGTCGACGCTGATCAAGGGTGACCGTGGGATCTTCGACGTCAAGGCG
>DATAFT010000301.1:0-1636 GCA_036257295.1 Thermoanaerobaculia bacterium | reverse complement strand
CCCCACCATCTCCACTACCGCTGCGACGTCTGCAACATCACGGCGAGCGCGCCGGGGCCCTGCTGGTGCTGCGGAGCTCCGTTCGAGCTTCGGGAGGAGCCGGCCGACGATGCCGTCAGCCACCCCGACTGAGATCGAGCGGCTGCGCTCTCTGCTCGCGTCGAGCCGCCGTATGGTGGCCTTCACCGGCGCCGGCATCTCGACCGAGTCCGGCATCCCCGACTTCAGAAGCCCGGGCGGGATCTGGACCAGGATGCAGCCGATCTACTTCCAGGACTTCATGAGCTCCGAGGAGATGCGCCGCGAGTCGTGGCGGCGCAAGATCGCCTCCGACGGCACGATCGCCAGGGCGCAGCCGAACCGCGGCCATCGCGCCATCGCGGCGTTGCACCGCCGCGGCACCTGCTCGAGCGTCATCACCCAGAACGTCGACGGGCTGCATCAGGCTTCAGGGGTCCCCGGCGACCGCGTCATCGAGCTCCATGGCAACGCCACCTACGCGGCCTGCCTCGACTGCGAGCGCCGTTTCGAGCTCGAGCCGATCCTGGCGGCGTTCAAGCTGGACGAGACGCTGCCGCGGTGTGACGAGTGCGGCGGCATCGTGAAGACAGCGACCATCTCGTTCGGCCAGTCGATGCCGCTCGAGCCGATGCGGCGCAGCGAGGAGGAGACCCTGGGTTGCGATCTCTTCCTCGCCACCGGCTCGTCGCTGGTGGTGTACCCGGCGGCGGGCTTTCCGGCGCTCGCCAAGCGCTCCGGGGCAAAGCTCGTGATCCTCAACCGCGAGCCCACCGATCTAGATTCCATCGCCGACCTGGTGATCCACGCCGACATCGGTCCGACCTTGGGCGAGGCCGTCGGCGTCGACTAGGACCTGGTTCCGCAAACAAGGGGGTTCGCGCATGAAAACGTCCCGCGCTGCCGCTGGCGTCGCTGCCACCGTGCTCGTCGTCGGAGCGGCTGCGGTCGGATCGCAGAGCGCATCGTCGAAAGCACAGCAGGACCTGGGGGCGGCGCTCTTCCGCGAGACCGCGCTCACCAACCCCGGATCGGATTTCCGGGCGAGCTGCGACACCTGCCATCACGTCGGGAGCGACCCGCGCGGCGGCGGCGGCGGGAACCGCTTCTACTCCGACGGCAGTCCGCGAAGCCTCATGCCCGGGCACGGCAGCGTGGTCCAGGAGACGACGCTGCGCAACACGCCGTCACTGCTCGACCTCGATCGCGCGCCGCGCCTCGGTCTCGACGGCCGCTATGCGTCGCTCGACGACCTGCTGCGCGACAAGCTGGTTTCACAGCACCTGGGCTGGAAGGAAGCGGACCGCGCGCGCGCCGTCGCCAACCTGCAGAACGTACTGATGAACGACGCGCGCACCGACTATCGCGCGCTCTTTCAAGCGGCGTATCGCGTCGAGGTCGAGGGGCTCGACGAAGAGCAGGCCCGCGACCAGGTGGTCCGGGCGCTGGGCGACTACGTGCGCAACGTCCGCTCCGAGCGCACCTCGCGTTGGGACGCCTTCGCCGACATCAATCGCATCCCGCCCGCGCCGTCGGCCGGCGAGCTGCCCAAGCACTATGGCGGCCGCACCCACGGCCGGATCGGCAACCAGGAAGGTCGCCTCGAGATCAAGCGGCC
>DATAFT010000487.1:0-1504 GCA_036257295.1 Thermoanaerobaculia bacterium | reverse complement strand
TGCGCCAACGCCTCACCGGCGCGCCGGTTGCGCGACAGCGATCCGGTGCAGGTGAGGACCAGGTCGCCGAGGCCGGCAAGGCCCGAGAAAGTGCCGGCGTTGCCGCCGCAGGCGACGCCGAGGCGACTCATCTCGTGAAGTCCGCGGGTGATGAGCGCCGCGAGCGTGTTGTGGCCCAGCCCGAGGCCGGTGACCACGCCGGCAGCGATCGCGATCACGTTCTTGATCGCGCCGGCGAGCTCGACGCCGGTCAAGTCGGCGCTCGTGTAGAGCCGGAGGTTGCGGCCGGAGAGCGCCTCCTGGAGTGTCACCGCCAGGCGCGCGTCCGTGGACGCCACCACCGCCGCGGTCGGACTGCCGAGGGCGAGCTCCTCGGCGAAGGACGGACCGGAGACCGCGGCGAACTCGACGCGCGTGCGCGACGATTTCGCCTCCTCGGCCACGACCTGGCTCATGCGCGCCAGCGTCTCCGCTTCGATCCCTTTGGTGCCCGACACCAGGACCAGCGAGCGGCGCGCCGAGCGTGCGGCGAAGAGCTCGCGCACCGCGGCGCGGAAACCATGGGACGGAACCACCACCAGGACGGTCGGACAGCCCGCCACCCGCCTGATGTCGGCGGTGGCTTCCACCTCGCGCGGGACCTCGACGTTGGGCAGATAGGTCGGGTTGTGGCGCTTCTTCGCGATCGCGCGCATCAGGGAGTCGGAGCGGCCGCGCAGCACGACCGAGCGGCCGGTCTGCGCCAAGTGCACCGCCAGCGCCGTCCCCCACGAGCCGGCGCCGAGAATACCGATCGCGGTCCCGAGGTCGATCGGCGCGCTGGCCCGCGTTGATGACTTCATGCGGTCTTGATCCCTCCCAGCTTGTTTTCCGTCCCCGCCAACAGACGTTGCAGATTGGCTCGATGCCGTACCAGCACCAGCATCGCGATCAGGCCCGAGCTGACCAGGAGCGCCGCGCGCGCATCGCGGTCGAGCTCGCCGGAAGTGAGCCAGCACAGCGCGACCGGAAACGCGACCGCGCCCAGCATCGAGCCGAGCGAGACGTAGCGCGTGAGCCCGACCGCCACCGCGAACACCACCATCGCGGCGCCCAGCGCGAGCGGCGATACCGCGCCCAGCGCTCCCGCCGCGGTGGCGACGCCCTTCCCTCCGCGAAAGCGTAGAAACACCGAGAAGACATGGCCACACACCGCCGCCAACGCCGCCCACCCCCACCACGCCGGCGACAGTCCCAGGAGTCTGGCGAGCAGCACCGCGACCACTCCCTTGGCGATGTCGCAGGCGAGGGCGAGCAGGCCGGGCCCACGTCCCGCGGCACGCAGCACGTTGGTCGCCCCCGGATTGCCGCTTCCGACCCGGCGCACGTCGACGCCGCGCGCCCGCGCGATCCAGACGCTGAACGGGAGCGCGCCCAACAGATAGCCGGCGACGACGACGATCGCTGCGCGCAGAGTGTCGCTCATGAGGTGGCGCCGTCCAGGACGTAGTCCCGGCACACCGAA
>DATAFT010000246.1:0-5641 GCA_036257295.1 Thermoanaerobaculia bacterium | reverse complement strand
CGAACGGGGCGAGTCGCTGGTCATCGCAGAGCGTCGGGATGTCACCCCCGAAGGATCGGATCTGTTCGAGGATCGTGGCGCCGGCCAGGACCTCGTACGGCGCGCCGTCGATCGTCACGCGAGGCATCGAGCGAGCTCCTCGGGGTAGTACCGTGAGACGCTGTCGGCGAGCTCGGCGAGCCCGCTGCCCAGTCCGCACAGGCTGGTCAGGCGAAGGGCGGAGACGACTTCGGCAACCTCGGCCTGTCGATGGCGCGAGGGGACCGACAGCATCTCGACCACCCGCCGGCTGCCGAGCCGGCAGGGGGTGCACTTCCCGCACGACTCGAAGGCCCCGAACTCGAAGGCGTGAAGCAGGAGATCGACGACGCTCGTGCGCTGGTCGAACGCGACGATGCCGCCGTGGCCGACACTCGCGCCCACCGCGCGCAGCTCCTCGAAGGCGAACGGCGTGTCGAGGAGCGCGGGGGGGAGAATTCCGGCGAGCGGGCCGCCGATCAGAACGCCGGCGAGCCGCCCATCCGCGAGCCCGCCGCCGAGCTCCTCGACGATGCGTCGAACGGGAGTGCCGAGCTCGACT
Organism: Thermoanaerobaculia bacterium; assembly: GCA_036257295.1. Lineage (GTDB taxonomy): Bacteria > Acidobacteriota > Thermoanaerobaculia > Multivoradales > Multivoraceae > DATAFT01. The sequence goes on along the minus strand of DATAFT010000246.1, from coordinate 5,061 downwards.
TCGTAGAGGCCGGGCCGGCGAAAGAGCGAGTTGAGGGAAACCAGCTTGGTGCCGCGGCTGTTCGAATGGCCGAGTGCGGCATACGCCGCGGCGCCGTGACGGACGATCCACGGCACGTTGGCGAGGGTCTCCACGTTCTGCACCAGCGTCGGCTTGCCGTGAAGCCCCCGCTCGGTCGGATAGGGCGGGCGCGCGCGCACCATGGGGCGCTTGCCTTCGATCGACTCGAGGAGCGAGGTCTCCTCGCCGCACACGTAGCTGCCGGCGCCCACGACGAGCTCGATCTCGAGGCCGAGCTCGCGACCGAGCAGGGGCCGCGCCTCGGCGAGCGCGGCGTGGAGCACTCTCTCGGCTCGTGGGTACTCGCGCCGGAGATAGAGAAACGCCCGGCGAGCGCCGATCGCGTGGGCGGCGATCGCGAGACCCTCGATCGTCGCGTGCGGATCCCGCTCGAGCAGGATGCGGTCGCTGTAGGCGCCGGGATCCCCTTCGTCCGCGTTCACGACGACAAATCGCGTCGGGTCGGGCTGCGCGACGATGGCGCGCCACTTCCGGCCGGTGGGGAAGGCCGCGCCGCCGCGGCCGCGCAACCCCGACGCCTCGATCGACTCGACCAGCGTCTCGCGCGGGATGCGCTTCGCCTGCTCGAGCGCCGTGTAGCCGCCGTATCGCTCGAGAGTGGTCGCGCCAACGTCCGCCCGCTCCAGCAGGACGGCGCGCGGCGCGCTCACCTCGATGCGCGGCTGGCCGTCGTCCTCGAGCGCGGCTGGCGCGAGATCGCAATGACCGAGACAGTAGAGCGGAGGGTCCTGCGCCAGCGCTGCCGCCCAGCGGTCGGGATCGCGGTGGCGCGCGACGAAGCAGGCCGTTCCGCGACAGAGACGCGGCAGGCCGCCGCCGAGATGGTAGAAGGACGCGACCTCCGGTCTCGTGCCGGCTAGCATGGGAGCACTCTAAGCGAGCGGGTGCGCGAGGATACTCCCCGGCGGGGTAGTCCCACCAGGTTCCTTCCGCCCGCGAGGATGGCCGCTGGCAGCGCGCCGCGCCGCGTCGTGCACCCATGAGATCGCAACGAGGTAACGCCGTCGTATGAGCTATCTCGAAGGGTTCTCTCCTCTCGGCCAGGCACTCCTCGCCACCCTGTTCACCTGGGCCGTCACCGCGCTGGGGGCCTCGCTCGTGCTGCTCACGCCGCGCGTCGAGCAGCGCCTGCTCGACGCCATGAACGGCTTCGCCGCGGGCCCCTCGCGTGCGGTCCTCCACGGCGCGAGCGCCGGTGATGGACGGAGGCCGGCAGCAGCGACCCCAGCGCCTGCCGAGCTCGACCCGGTCATGGCTGTCCCCGTCCGCTGAGCGGTTCGGGGCGTGCTGCGGCCTGCGGCGCAGACGTCGGTTCCGGCGTCACGCCGCGAAGAGCACCGCGTCCGCCGTTGGAGAAGGCTCGTCGTCGCCATCGCGCCCTACCATTTGGTGTCGCGAATTCGCAAGCGGAAAGCAGCGTGATTGACGATGATGTGCGCCACGAACGTAAAGCCAAGAACGAGCATGACGTCGAGCGCTGTCAGAGCGAGCCATGGCAAACCCAAAACCATCGCTCCGATGATGAAATCGAGCTGGTCAGCCGGAATCCATCGTCCGCCCGGACCTATTCCGATCCTTCGTTTGAAGAAGCTTTTGACCGCATCGCCCGTCATCGCGCCGACTCCTTGAGCGCACCCGAGCACAAGCCAATTCGGAGGCTCGAGACCAGGAGGCGACCACGAGCTGCGAGACTGGACGTACGACGTGAGTATCGCCGCTACGACGCCTAGCAGGAATCCGACCACCGTCTTGTGATCGCCGAGCCATTGGCGGCTGATTGGACGGTTCCATTCCGGCCAGAACCTCGCGAACGGCGCGGCCATGTTCGCAACGTACGCCGGCAACAGCGCGTAGACGACTTCAACTAAGCGCATCGGAACGCAAAGCGCGACGCCGCCGCGATGTGCGTGACGATCCTCGGCGCCTAGCGCGATTCCGAGCACGATAACGCCTCGGAGCACGGCCATTCGCGGCGCCGAGGACGCGCATTTCCCCCGGGGAACTTCCCACGCAACGGCGTGTCCCGCCCCACCCCGCCGGATAGTGCCGGCCAGACGCGGACGGCGTACCGTGATCGGGCAGAGAAGATGAGTCGCTAGGAGAAGCTAATGCGACCGACACGCAACCTGACCCTGTCCTTCCTCGGCGGCTCCCTGGTGGGATTCGCCGTCGGCGCGACACTGGGTGTCCTCTTCGCACCAGCGAAGGGAATCCGCACGCGACGCCAGCTCGCGCGCAAGGCAGAGCAACTCGGTGATCGGGCTACCCAGTTGGTGGAGAACGCCCGCGAAGCGGCGCTCGACCTCAACCGGCGCATCGCCTAGTCGATCGGGACTCCGCCTAGTGAGCCCGGGGTCCTCGGACCCCGGGCTCGTCGCGCTTCCCACTCGCCGCGAGATCTCGGCGCGGCGCTACCCCGTCTTCGAGAGGAGGCGTCATGACCTACCACCTGACCAAGGTCTCCCACCGCGGCTTCGACGATGCGATCGCGACGGTGACGAAGGCTCTCTCCGACCAGGGCTTCGGTGTCCTCACCGAGATCGACGTCCGCGCCACGCTGGCGAAGAAGCTGGGCGTCGACTTCCGTCCTTACAAGATCCTCGGTGCCTGCAATCCGGCGTTCGCCCATCGCGCGCTCCAGCTCGAGGACAAGGTCGGCACCATGCTGCCCTGCAACGTCGTGGTGCAGCAGAAGAACGGTACGGTCGAGGTGTCGGCGGTGGATCCGACCGCATCGATGCAGGCCATCACCAACCCGGAGCTCGAAGAGATCGCGAGAGAGGTGCGCGAGCGCCTCGAGAAGGTGATCGCCGCGGTCTAGACGGTCGACGCCGCGCTGCCACTCGTCGGCCTGCCTCGGCGGGCCAAACGCGCTCCAGCATGACGGCGGTCATACGCGCAGGCGCGGCGGCCATGTCATGCATGAGGCGCGCAGAACCGCGATTTCGCCCACCGAACCAGGATTCTCATGAGCCGAGCCGCCGTTTCAACACCGCCGTCGAGACGAGAGGCCCGCCGCGAGCGGGAGCTCGAGCACCGCAGGAGCGACGTGCTCGAGGCGGCGACCGAAGCGTTCGCCACCCACGGCTATCACGACGCGCAGATCGGCGAGATCGCGGCTCGCGCCGAGCTCTCCCTCGCCTCGCTCTACTCCATGTTCGACGGCAAGGAGGCCTGGTGGGGGCGGGCACGACGCGGCTGGGCGGACGCCTGCCGGTCAACACCTCCGGCGGGCTCCTGCGCAAGGGTCATCCAGTCGGCGCCACCGGCATCGCCCAGATCGTCGAGCTGACGGAGCAGCTCCAGGGCCGCTCCGGTGAGCGCAGGTGAGCGGGGCGAGCGTCGCCCTGGCCCACAACGGCGGCGGCAGCATCGGGCGCGACGCCGCGACCATGTGCGTGACCATCCTAGCCGCATAGCGAGGCAGAGCTCGCGCGATAGCGAAAAGAACTTCCGCGAATCAAGAAAAACGCCCCGCCCCGGCGATGAATCCGGCGTCGAGGCGGTGCGGAGTCGAGCGATCGAGGCCGCGGTGGATCACCGCGGCCTCTCTCGCCTCGCCGGGCGTGGAGGGCTTCAGCTGACCGCGATCTTCTTCGCTTCCTTGGCCTCGGTCACGGGCAGCGGCACCTTCACTTCGAGGATGCCGTCGTGCACCTTGGCCGAGATCTTCTCGGCGTCGAACTCCTCCGGCAGCGGCACCCGGCGATAGAAGCTGCCGTAGGTCCGCTCGGAGCGGAAGTACTCCTTCTCCTTCTCCTCTTTCTCTTCCTTGCGCTCACCCTTGACCACCAGGTAGCCGTCCTCGACCAGGACCTCGACGTCCTCCTTCTTGAGGCCCGGCAGATCTGCCTTGACGATCAGATCGCCGTTGGTGCGGTAAACGTCGGTCGAAGGCAGCCAGGCGGTCGCCGCCTTGGTGGTGAGCTTCGGGAAGTTCGGGAACGTGGGCCAGTTCCTGGCGCCGCGCCAGAACTCCTCCATCTCGTCGCGGAAGTCCTCGAACATCTTCCAGGGGTGAAACGCATGCGCGAGGTCGCCTTTCACCGGCTTGTCGGCCGCGTGCTTCACCGGGACAGTCTCGGTCTTCGCTGGATCGGTCTTGATTGCCATTGGAAACCTCCTTCTCGGTCGCGACTGTCGCTCCTTCGTACCTGGCGCGCGCTCCAGGGGCCGCGCCTTGCCATCACCTCCTGCTTCGACCGTAGCCGAACCCTCGTTCCCCGGAAATCACCATCGGGGTAGGTTCGCTCGCATCGAAGGGTTGGGGCCGAGCCCCTCGATCGGGTAGGTGTGCGGAGAAGGTGAGAGATCGTCACCGCGCGCAGCGGTCGCACCCGGCACCTCGGCGCCGGCGCCCACGCCGGCGTGGGCGCGGCCCCACCCGGGGAGACGGCGAGGCACCCAAGTCCGTCACGGTACGCTTGCGACGCCGGGGATTGGATGCGCGCGCATCACGATCGGCCGGCGACGAGATGGCCATGGTGCCCAAGTTCGAAACCATCCTGATACCGACCGACTTCAGTCCTCCCTCGGACCATGCGCTCGAGTACGGCGTCGCGCTGGCGAGACAGGCGGGCGCCACGATCCACCTGGTGCACGTGGTGGCGCATCCGATCGAGATCGCGGCCTGGCCCGAGACGTATTACACGGAGTACGCCGGGCTGCGACAGCAGCTGCACGAGGATGCCGAGCGGCAGCTCGCCGCGCGGGTCAAGTCGATCGCCGGCGTGAAGGTCATCACCGGGGTGCTCGACGGCAGCCCGGCTCGAGCCATCGTCGCTGCCGCTCGCGACAGTAGCTGCCAGCTCATCGTCATGGGCACCCACGGCCGTGGCGGCTTCAGCCACCTGGTGCTGGGCAGCGTCGCGGAACGAGTGGTGCGTACCGCTCCCTGCCCCGTCCTCACGGTGCCGGCCGCTTCCACGGCGGCCGAGAAGTCGGCCGCGTCGTCGACCGGTTGAAGCGGTCGAGGACGAC
>DATAFT010000235.1:0-6896 GCA_036257295.1 Thermoanaerobaculia bacterium | reverse complement strand
TTGAACTCGGACAAGGTCACCTTCGACTTCGAGAAGGCCGAGCTGGCCGACGCGTCGAAGCAGGCGCTCGACTCGTTCGCGCAGCAGCTCAAGACCGACAACAAGAACGTCTACATCGAGATCCAGGGCCACACCGATTCGAGCGGTGACGAGAAGTACAACGAGGTTCTGGGTGAACAGCGCGCGGAGGCGGTGCAGCGCTACCTCAACATGGAGCACGGCATCCCGCTTCACCGCATGTCGGTCATCTCGTACGGCGAGACCGCTCCGCTCACCGACAACGACAGCCGCGAGCATCGCGCCGAGAACCGCCGCGTCGCTCTCGTGGTGTTGATGTAACCGGGCTGGCCAGGCGTTGCCCCGCACCCGCTGAACCACCACACGAGAAAGGAGGCGATCATGAGCAAGAGCATCCTCAAGGCAACGACAGCCATGATCGCGCTCGTCCTCTCGACCGGCTGGCTCTACGGATGCGGCGGCAACGTCACGGCCGATGATCGCCGGCTGGCGAGCGACGATCGCGCCCGCGAAGATCGCTCGCAGACCACCGCCAACGACAGCGCCAACGACAGCGTCGAGCGCCGGGACGAGGCGGGCCGTCGCGCCGAGAAGCACGAGTCGCTCTTCGACCGCCTGCTCGGCGACCGCACTCGCGAGGTCACCGTGCCAGCGGGCACGACGGTGATGCTGCGCTGGAGCGAGACGCTGTCGAGCCGCGCCAACTCGGTCGGCGACGACTTCCGGACCACGGTCGACCAGGACGTGAAGATCGGCGACGACGTCGCGATTCCCGCCGGCTCGGTGGTGGTCGGTCGCGTCACCGAGGCGCATCAGCCGCAGAAGGTCGGTGGTCGCGCCCGCCTTGGGCTCGAGTTCACCGCGGTCGACGTTCCTTCCGGCGAGACGGCGCCGATCGATGCCGTCTTCGCCGCCAGCGGCAAGAGCCAAGACCTGAAGGACGCCGGAATCATCGCCGGCTCGACCGTCGGCGGTGCCATCCTGGGCGAAGCGGTGCACGAGGGCGAGGGTGGCGTGGTCGGCGGCATCCTGGGCGGCATCGGCGGTGCCGTCGCCGCGTCCAGGAACAAGGCGAAGCCGGTCGAGATCCCGGCTGGAACCATCATGGCGATCGAACTGGTGCGCCCGGTGACCCTCGAGGTTCCCGCGTAGCGCCCCCCGCCCCGAGGAGCTCCTACCAGTGCCGGGGCGTTCCGCCGCGCCTCGCGCTGTTATCCAGAGGGGGGCCCTCGTCGGCCCCCCAGTTTTTTTGGTTGTAGACTAGCGTTGCCTCCGCAGCGCCGTCGTCGGCGCCAGCGAACAAACACAGGAGGAGAAGACTCGGAGGTCGCAGCGAGCGGCCCCGAGCCTACCGAGTCATGAGCGAAGTTCCCGTTACCACCAAGCCGAAGTCGACCGTCGATACCGCCAAAGAGAAGCTCCAGCAGGTCTCCGACACCGTGCGCCAGCAGGCTGGCCGCGCCGGCGAGGTCGCGCGCGAGCGCTACGACGTCGCCGCACAGACCTTGCGCCAGGGCTACGATCGCGCCGCCAAGGACCTCACCAAGCTGGGCGACGACGTCAGCGCCTACGTTCGCGACAATCCGGGTCGCTCGGTGGCCGCCGCCGCCGCGGTCGGGTTCTGCATCGGGCTGCTGGTCCGTCGCGGGCGACGGCGGTGATGGACGCGGAGAGCCGCGAGCAGTCGATCGCTGGGCGGTTCCTCGACGAGTTACTTCCCGAGGAGCTCGAATGGGAGCGCTTGGTGCGCAGCTATCCAATCGCGGCTCTCGTGGTCGCGGGCGTAGCCGGCTACCTGCTCGGCGTGCGCAGCGGCGGCCCGATCCTCGCGGCGGTCGGCGAGACCGCGACGCGGCGCGTCACCGGTCTCGTCAACACCGACTTCGGAGTCGACGACTAGCAGGGCGCTGCGAAAAGGCAGGGTGGCAGCGCCCTGCTAGTAGATGACATGGCGATCCCGATCCGGAGGACCGGATCGGTCGACACGGTTGCGAGCCCTCCTTCACATCTCGGACGTCCACTTCGGCCCCAAGCACCTCGATGACCGCGCGGCGGCGGTACTAGCGTTGGTGCGCGATCGCAAGCCCGACTTCGTCGTGATCTCGGGGGATCTCACGCAGCGCGCCAAGCCGCACCAGTTCGCGGCGGCGAAGCGCTTCGTCGAGACCATCCCGTGCCCGACCATCGCCGTGCCCGGCAACCACGACGTGCCGCTCTACCGCTTCTGGGAGCGGGCGTTCTCGCCGTTCGGCGCCTGGCGCCGGCATTTCTCGGCCGAGCTCGAGCCCCATGTGGTCGATGACGAGGTGTGCATCGTCGGCGTCAACACCGCGTTCAACCGCACCCTCACCGGCGGCCGCATCACCCGCGCGCAGCGACGCCGCGTGCGCGCGCTGTTCGAGGCGGCTCCCCGCTCGGCGTATCGCGTCGTGGTCGCCCATCACAACCTGGTGCGGCCGCCCGAGCTCGAGGACGTGCCGTCTCCGCTCGCGGGCTCGGTGTCCGCGCTCAGCGTGCTGCACTCCTCCGGAGTCGACATGGTGCTGAGCGGTCACGTGCACCAGTCGTACGTGGCGCCCATCGCGGTCGCCGGCGCGGAAGAGGGCGGCGTCATCGTCTGCTCGGGCACCACCACGTCGAGCCGAGGCCGCGGCAGCGAGCAGGGCGCGTCGACCTGTCACTGGATCGAGATCGAGCCGACCTCCGCCCGCGTGTCGTTCTTTCGCTTCGACGCCGAAACCTCGGCGTTCCGGCAAACCGCCGAGCGGAGCTTTCCGCGCCGCTCGGCCTCGGCGCGCGCCGCGATCGCCGGCGCGGCTGGAGGCGGGTGAGCGCTCCCACTCTCTACGGCACGCTGCGGCGCCGGCGGCTCGCCAACGGGCTCGAGGTGGCGGTGCTCTCGACCGGGCACGTGCCGCTGGTCTCGACGGTCCTCTGGTATCGCGTCGGCGCCGCCGTCGAGGCGCGCTCGCACGGCGGCTCGGCGCACTTTCTCGAGCACATGATGTTCAAAGGATCGGCCGCGTTCGGACCGGGCGAGGTCGACAAGCTGACACAGCGACTGGGCGGCAACAACAACGCGTTCACCGGCCACGACTCGACCGCCTACTACTTCCAGTTCGCGTCCGATTGCTGGGAGCGCGCGCTCGACGTCGAGTCGGACCGCATGCGCGGACTGCTGCTCGAGGCGAGCGAAGTGGACCACGAGCGCCGCGTCATTCTCGAAGAGCTCGCGATGTACGAGAGCGATCCGTGGGACGCGCTGGAGCGCCGCGTCCAGGCGCTGCTCTACGGCGACCATCCCTACGGGCGCGCCGTACTGGGGACGCCCGCCGAGCTACGGGCGACCGGCTCCGAGGAGCTGCGAGCCTTCCAGCGCGAGTACTACTGTCCGGCCAACGCCGTGCTGGTGATCGCGGGCGACATCGGCGAGGACGCTCTCGACGCCGCCGAGCGGCGCTTCGGCGACCTGCCGTCGGGGCCGCCACCGCGGCGAGCGCCCGGCGCGCCGCCTCCACGCGGCGGACGGCGGCGGCTCGTGCGCCGGCACGGCGAGCTGCCGCGGTTGATCTGGGCGGTGACCGCGCCCGCCTGGAGCGATCCCCGACATGCGGCGCTGCGGCTGTTCACCCAGCTCTTGACCGAGGGCAAGTCGAGCGTCCTTCATCGAGCGTTGGTGGAGGAGGGACAGCTCTGCAGTTGGGTTGCCGCCGACCTCGCTTCGACACTCGAGCCCGGCGCCTGGAGCGTCGCCACCGAGCTACTGCCCGGCGTCGATCCCGAGCGCGTCGAGGCAGAGCTCTTTCGCGTGATCGCTAGCGTGCTCGCGGGCGCGCTCGACACCGCCGAACTGGAGCGGGCTAGGCGCACCTACGAGGCGGACTGGATCTTCGGTCTCGAGCGCATCCATCAGCGCGCGCTCACGCTGGCGTCGTCACTGGCGCACTTCGACGCCGACTTTCCGGAGCGATATCTCGCCAGCGTCCTGGCCGCCGATCGTGACCGCCTGCTCGAGGTGGGGCGTGAAGTGCTGCGCTTCGATGCCGGAGTCCTGGGTTGGTCGCTGCCGGAGTCGGAGGCGGCATGACGTCGCCGATCATCGCTCGCGGCATCGCGGCGCCCCCGTCGAGCGAGCGAGTGAGCGACGCGCGGCCTTTCCTGCGGGTGCGGCGCGTCGAGGGACCGCCGGTGGTGGCGCTGCGGCTCTGGCTGTGGGGCGGGAGCCGCGTCGAGGACGTGCCGGGCCTCGCCTGGGTGACCGGTCGCATGCTTTCGGAGGGCACCGGCACGCGCGACTGGCGCGTCATCGCCGAAGCCTGCGAGTCGGTGGGCATGGTGCTCTCTTCGTACGGCGGGCTCGAGGCGCACGGCGTCGGCCTCGATTGCCTCACTCGCGACTGGCGCACCGCGCTCGAGTGGTTGGCGGAGCTGGTGTTCGATCCCGCGTTCCCGCTCGATCGCTGCGTCTGGCAGCGCCGCCAGGGCTCCGCCGAGCTCGAGAGCCTGCGCGACGAACCGGATTCCAAGGCGGCGTGGGCGTTCTCCAAGCATCTCTACGGCACCCACGCTGCCGGCAGACCGCTGCCCGGCAGCGCCGCCGGTCTCGCGCGCGTCGATCCGGCTGTTTGCCGCGTCTTCCATCGCGGTGCGCTGGATCGCGGCGGCGTCCTCACCATCGCGGGCGACGTCGACGAGGACGAGGTCGCCGCGGTCGCAGGGAGTCGCTTCGATGATGTGGCCGGCGCCGGCGTCGCCGGCCCCGCCGTCCTGGCGCCCGCCGGCCTCGGCGCGCGGCGCCGGCGCATCAAGACCACGTCGCGCGATCAGGCGCATCTCTTCCTCGGCCATCTGACGGTGGCTCGCACCGATCCCGACGTCCCGGCGCTCGAGGTGGCGTCGGTGGTCCTCGGTTCGGGCGCCGGGCTCACCGGCCGCATCCCCGGCCGCATCCGCGAGCGTGAGGGCCTGGCCTACTCGGCGTTCGCCTCGGCCGTGGTCGGCGCGAGCCTCGACGCGGGACGACTGTTGATGCACGTCGGCACCTCGATCGACACCGTGGCGCGGGCGGAGAGCGCGGCGCGCGAGGAGCTGGTGCGCTTCATCGACGACGGCCTCACGCCTTCCGAGTTCGAGGACGCCAGGACGTATCTGCTGCGGCGCGAGCCTTTCCGCCGCGAAACCCCGCAGCAGTGGGCCGACCTGCTTGCGCAGTCGGCGCTCTACGGCCTGCCCTACGACGATCCCGAGTGGGTGAAGAACAGCTACCGATCGCTCGATCGCGCCACGGTCGAAGCCGCCATCCGCCGTCATCTCGATCCCGACCGCGTCAAGGTGACGATCGGCGTTCCGCGCGGCGACGGTGCGGAGAAGAACGAGGTCGAAAAGAGCGAGCTCGACGACTAGCAGCCCGCGCCTTTGGTAACGTGACCGGCATTGGCACGCTCGACCCGAGACGCATCGAAGCCGAAGCGAAGTAGCCGGAGTCGTCTCTGGATCCGATCGGGCGATGGGTCGCGTCGTCCCTACCTGCGCGGGATGGTCGCCCACGACCTTCTGCTGCGCGGTCTCCCGTTCGAAGATGCCTATGCGCTGGCGAACGCTCTGCGCGATCGGCTGGCGGCGCGCGACTCGAGCGAAGTCTCCGACTCCGAGCTCGACGACCTGCTCACCGAAGTGCTGGCGGCGGAGCTCGCGCCGGAGCGGCTCGCCACCATGGTGCCGCCCAGCACCGCGCCGAGCAAGCCCTACGTCACCCACGATGGTGAGCAGTCGCAGCCCTTCTCGCGCGGCCTGCTCGCGCGCAGCCTGATCGCCGCCGGCCTCGACACCGACCGCGCCTACCGCATCGCGATCGAGGTGCAGGGCGAGCTACTGCGCGAGGGGGTCGAGAGCGTCGGCAACGCCGACCTCGGCCGCCGCATCGCCGATCACGTCCAGAGGCTCGAAGGCCGCGACACCGCCACGCGCTATCGCACCATGCGGCGCATCCGCCGGCTGCCGCGACCGCTGGTGCTCTACCTCGGCGGCGCCACCGGCACCGGCAAGTCCTCGCTCGCGGTCGAGCTGGCGCCACTGCTGCGCATCTACCAGATCAACGCCACCGACACCATCCGCCAGGTGATGCGGATGGTGTTCTCGCCTGCGATCCTGCCCGGCCTCCACCGGTCGAGCTTCGAGGGGCCCGCCGAGAGCGCCGTGGTCGAACCGGCGGGCAGCGGCGACGCGCCAGCGGCGAGTCCGGTGCTGCGTGCGTTCGAAGAGCAGGCGGTGCGAGTCTGTGTGGGCGTCCGCGCCGTGGTCGAGCGCGCGATGGCGGAGAACCTGAGCGTCGTGCTCGAGGGCGTGCACCTGGTGCCGCCGCTGGTGCCGTTCGCCGACCTCGAGGGCGGCGCGTTTCAGGTGATGCTCATGCTTTCGACCGTCGACGAGGAGATCCATCGCTCCCGCTTCCTGAGGCGCGGCGGCATGAGCGGGCGCCAGGCGGCGCACTACCTGGAGCACCTCGACCAGATCCGCGAGATCCAGGAATACCTGCTGCTCCAGGCGGAGCATCACGACGTGCCGGTGCTCGACACCCGCGAGTGGGACTTCACCGTGCCGCATGCGCTCCGGCTGGTCGCCGGCGCCCTCGAGCAGGCGGCGCCGTGGATCGGCGAGACCGCTGGTGAGCCGTCGTGGGTTCCGACCCTCTGTCTGTTCATCGATGGCGTGGCCGATCGGCCGGTGCGCGTGCTCGGCGATCGAACGCCGCTCGAGGCGGCGAGCATCCCGACCCTCGACCGGCTGGCGCGCGAAGGCGCCTGCGGTCTGGCCGATCCGCTCGAGCGCGAGGGCGTGCCCGACACCGCCGCTGGAGCCCTCGCTCTGTTCGGTCAGCC
>DATAFT010000196.1:0-4082 GCA_036257295.1 Thermoanaerobaculia bacterium | reverse complement strand
CGGCAAGCTGCTCCGGCGCGAGCTGCGGGCGATCGCGACGCGCGCGCGAGGTGGCGATGGCGCGATCCGCTTCGAGGATCTCTCGTCCGGCGTCGCCGCGGCGCCGAATCGGAGCTGAAGCGGCCCAGCTGAAACATCGATCGTCTCCGGCTAGGCCGAGGACGCTCGCCGGATGGCGGCGGCTTTACCGTCGAGGTGCGCGTCGAGCAAGTGTTCGGCCGTACGCCGCGCCCGCGCGGCAACGCCTTGGGGACCATCGACCAACGCCGAGATCATCGCGCCGCGCAGAACCACGATCAGCTCCTCGACCAGCTCGTCGGAGTCGTCGACTCCGGCGTCGCTCACCAGACCGCCGAAGAGTCGCCGAAGGCTCTCGTGGTACTCGTCCTTGACAGCGGCCGCCGGGTGAGCGTCGTCGGCCAGCTCGACCATGGCGTTGGTCACCGAGCAGCCGCGATAGTCCCGGGATCGGAACCAGCCGTCGAGCACGCTGAACGCGGCGAGGATGCGCTCGCGTGGATTCTCGCTCGCTCGCTCGATCTTCCCGGCGTACCACTTCATCCACCGCGACGACGCGCGACGAAGGTACTCCTCGATCAGCAGGTCCTTCGACTTGAAGTGGTTGTATAGAGTCATCCGAGCGATGCCCGATTCGGCGATGATGCGGTCGATGCCGACGTTGCGCACGCCGTGCTTGTAGAAGAGCCCGGACGCGACGTCCAGGATGTGCTCGCGCAGGTTCACGCTTCTTGCTTGCACCATGTCCCTCGTTCCAGCGCCGCGGCGCCGTTGGGCGCGATCCGAGCCAAATCACTGAAGGCCAAGCGCGTGGCTGTATTGTAGAAGACCGATCGGTATAACTTCAACATCTTGAATCGGTGACCGAGTGACCACAACTCCAGCCCTCACCGTCGATCGCGACGCGGCCCTCGAGCTCGCTCTGTCGGCCGAGCGCTGGATCGACACTCTGGCGCGGCCGACGCCCAACGGCCGGGCCTGGCTAGTGACCAGCGACGACCGCGAAGCGCGCGACCTTTCCCTCTATCGCGGCGCCGCCGGCGTGGTGCTCTTCTACCTCGAGCTCGCGGCGGCCACCGGCGACCGCGCCCATCTCGATGCGGCCCTCGCGGGCGCCGATGGCATCCTCGACCTTCGGTCCGAGAATGACCAGGGCGTCGGGCTTTACCGTGGCGCGAGCGGTCTCGCCTTCGTCCTAGAAGAGGCGTTTCGCGCCGGCGGGCTCGATCGACATCGACGCGCCGCCGAGGCCTGCATTGAGACCGTACTCGAGCGCGCTGAGCGCCGGGGGGCGGGGATCGGCTGGATCGAGCCGATTCCATTCGCCGACGCGTTCGGCCTCGACGGCACCACCGAGACCTTCGACGTCTCGCGCGGCAGCGCCGGTGTCGCGCTCGCGCTCCTGAGCGCGGCCGAGCGGGGGCTGCATCCGGATGCGCTCGACTCGGCCCGAGCCGTCGGCGAGCGGCTGCTCGAAGTCGCGACGCCGACCGCCGCCGGGCTGTCGTGGCCGATGATGCTCGAGCCGGTCGATTGGACCGCGCCGAACTGGAGTCACGGCACGGCTGGGATCGCGTATTGCCTGGCCCGTCTTCACGCCGCGACCGGCGACGCGCGGTTCCGCGATGCGGCGCTCGGCGGCGCGCGCCACCTCTGCTCGATCGCGACCGTCAATGGCGCCTGCCGCTCGATCCACCACAGCAACGGGCGAGGGAAGGATCTCTTCTATCTCGGCTGGTGCCATGGTCCGCCCGGCACCTCACGACTCTTCTTCGAGCTCGCGCGCCAGACGGGCGACGCCGAGTGGGACGCTTGGCTGCGCGGTGGAGGCGAGGCGGTTCTCGCCTCCGGCGCACCCGAGCAGCGCAGCCGCGGCTACTGGAGCAACGTCGGACAGTGCTGCGGCGCCGCTGGAGTCGGCGAGTTCGCGATCAGCTTGTCGCGAGCGCTCGGCGACGATCGCTACCTGGATCTGGCGCGCCGAGTAGGGGCGTGGCTGGAGCGCCAGAGCATACCCGCGGGCACCGGCTGCTCCTGGCCACAAGCGGAGCACCGTGTTCGCCCGGAGCTGCTCGAGGCGCAGACCGGCTACATGCAAGGAGCCGCCGGCGTCGGCAGCTTCCTACTTCGCCTGTGGGCGCTCGAGTCGGGCCGCGCCGTCAAGATCCAGCTCCCAGACTGCCCTTTCGCCGCGTAGCAGCTACCGCGTCGTCTAGGCCTCCGCTCGCTGTCGGATGGCGCGAAGCCACATGCGCCGGATCGTCGCGCTACCTGGATAAATGACGCGCCAGTAGGCAGCGAAGCGGCGGCGGGCACTGGTGTCGGTCGCGAAAACACGCGTCTCCGTGACCAGCCTGCACCAGCCGGCTCCTTCGTCGGTCCACCGGAAGCTCATCGCCGCCTTCGCGTAGCCGGGCTCGTCGAGCGCGGCAAACCGAGAGGCCGTGAACTGGTTGCGCCGTCTCTCGAGCTCGTCGATCGGTAGGCGCTCGAGCTCGGGCGGGACGATCACGAGCGTGCCGATCACGAGCTCACCGGGCTCATCCGCCAGCATCCAGAACCCGGAGCCGAGCGCGACCTCGAGGATCGGCCGGCCGACCGGGGCCGAGAGGATTGTCTCCGGCGTCCCGCTTCCTGGTAGGCGCGGGCTGCGCAGCCAGGTCAGCAAGCGAAAGAACCGAATGTCGGCGGCGGTCACGCTGCGGATCGCCCTGTCGACACGTTCCGGAGGCGCGTGGATGCGGGTTTCGTGATGCTCCGCGAACTGCCATCGCGGAACGAAGTCGTCCAACAGGCTCGCTCGCCTCACGGCGCCCCGCTCAGAAGCGGGGATGAGGACTGCAGTCGCAACGAAGAGCAAACCCACGACCAGAACGAACGCAGCGCCCGAGCGATGGCTCAGAGGCAGGAAAGGAAGCGGTCGCAGCAGTGCGACCACAGCGATTGCGCTCGCGGCCAGGCCGCTGTCGAGTAGTGCGGTGGCCGCTATTTCGCGCAGAGCATTCCTTTCGTCGTTAGCTCTCCGTGTCGCCGTAGCGCGACAGCTCGCGGTCGTAGTCCGGGAACCCGACGATCTCTTGGAGCTCAGCGAACCCGACCCGGTCGGGAGCCGCGCCCTCGCCACGCAAGGCTGCGAGTGCCTGCTGCATGGCGCGGGTCGCCGCCGCGAGCAGGGTCAGCGGATAGGCCGCGAGCTTGAACCCGAGCGCCTCGAGCCGCGCCGGCGCGAGCACCGGCGTGAGCCCCTGCTCCACCATGTTCGCCATTACCGGCAGCGGGAGCTCGGAACAGAACCGCTCCATCTCGCGCTCGGACAGCGGCGCTTCGGGGAAGAGGAGATCGGCTCCGAGGTCCGCAAACGCGCGGCACCGCTCGAGCGCCTCGTCGAAGCCGAGCGGTCCGCGGGCATCGGTGCGCGCGAGGATGAGGATGTCGGCGCCCTCTTCGCGAGCGTCGACGGCGGCGCGGATGCGCGTGAGAGCCTCCGCCCGCGGCACGACCGCCTTGCCCGCGGTATGACCACAGCGCTTGGGCGCCACCTGGTCTTCGATCATCACCGAGGCGAATCCGGCCCGCGCGTACCCCTCCACCGTGCGTTTGACGTTGACCGCGTTGCCGAAGCCGGTGTCGCCATCGCCGATCACCGGGATCTTCACCGCGGCGCAGAGGTTGCGACCTTGATCGAGCAGCTCGCCGAACGAGATGAGTCCGGTGTCGGGGAGGCCGAGCCGAGCGGCGGACACCGCGAAGCCGCTCATGAAGGCGACCGGAAAGCCGGCGCGCTCGATCAGCTTGGCCGACAGCGCGTCGAAGCAGCTCGGCACCAGCAGGAGCCCGGGCTCTGCGAGCAGGTTTCGCAAGCGCGCGGATGGGGCCGGGTCATTTCGCGTCGGCATGGTCGAGAAAAGTAACATTGCGGGCTCCGCGAATGGTGTTTACCATTCGCTTCGCTCGCTTGTTGTTGGCGCCGAGGACGGCGCGGCCCGATCGCTACCGCCGGCCCGACTCGCCCACTCACGACCCAGGGAGGGACAGCATGACGCGGAACACCCGAGTGCTCATCG
>DATAFT010000175.1:0-2757 GCA_036257295.1 Thermoanaerobaculia bacterium | reverse complement strand
AACACCGCTCCGATCCAGCGGCCGACCAGGTGCGAGATCGCCACCACCGCGGCCGCCACCGCCAGGTGCTCGGCCACCACGGGCCACGCCCGCACGCCCTGCAGCCGCGCCAGATGATGACTCAGAGCGGCCAGCGCGACGGCCCCCCATGCCACCGATGCGATCACCGCCGTGGCCAGCTCGAGGACCAGCACCGGGACCGCGAACGAGAGCGCCATCACCAGCTTGGAGGCGAAGGTGGCGAACGTCGAAGCCCAGATCTCGCGCTGCGTATGCACGCTCTCGGACTCTTCAGCGACGTGAATGCCGAGCGCGTCGGACAGCGAGTCGGCGACCGCGATGGTGACGATGCCGCCGAGGACGGCCAGGCGTGACGCGGTGCCGGCGGCGAGGCCCACCACCAGACCGAGCGTGGTGATGACTCCGGAGGTGAGGCCGAACGAGAGGCCGACCTGGATCGAGTGCTGCATGTGTACCTTATCCGTACCTTGCAAGATGCGTCACGCCGCCGCCGGCGTCAAGCCGGCGCGGTTGACGCGGCGTACGGGGCAGTGGATCATGACGCGGTGCCGGAGGCGCTCGCCGTACCCGTTCTCGAAACCGCGCGGCTCGTCCTGCGCGGCTGGCGCGAGAGTGACCTCGCTCCGTTTGCCGCGCTCAATGACGATCCCGCGGTGATGGAGTACTTCCCGGGCCGGCTCACCAGGGCCGAGAGCGACGCGCTGGTCGCTCGCGCCACCGAACACTTCGCGCGGCACGGCTTCGGATGGTGGGCGGTCGAGGTCCGAGACACGGCGGACTTCCTCGGCTTCGTGGGTCTCCTGGTTCCCAGCTTCGAGGCGCACTTCACGCCCTGCGTCGAGATTGGTTGGCGGCTGGCCCGCGAGCACTGGGGCCGCGGCTACGCCCCGGAAGCCGCGCGCGCCGCGCTGCGCTTCGGCTTCGAGCGGCTCGCGCTCGACCAGATCGTGTCGTTCACGGTGCCGGCGAACCTCAAGTCGCGCCGCGTGATGGAGAAGATCGGGATGCATCGCGAACCTGCTGACGACTTCGATCGTCTGTCGCTTCCGGAGGGTCATCCACTGCGCCGCCACGTGCTGTACCGGCTGAACCGGGCTGATTGGGAGCGCGCCGCGGGCGGGCGCGCCGTCCTCGGCGCCAATGACAAAACTAGCGGAGCGAATGGTAAACAACATTCGCGGAGCTAGTTCGGGCTCGCGACGGCGGCGGTGAACACGGTCTTTCCGGCGAAGATCGTGCGCTCGACCCGCACCTCGCCGATCTCGCTGGGCGGAATCGCGAACAGGTCACGGTCGAGGACGACCAGGTCGGCGTGCCTGCCGACCTCGATCGAGCCGCCGCTCTTCTCCTGCCGCATCAGCCAGGCCCCCTGCGCGGTGAACGCCGCCAGCATGGTGTCGAGGTCGACGCGCTCGCTGGCATTGAGGGTGTCGGCGTCGCCGCCCGCGGGATCCTGTCGGGTGAGCGCGACCTCGATCGCGAGCAGGGGGTTCATGCTGGTGACCGGCCAGTCGCTGCCGGCGGCGATGCGGCCGCCGGCGCGATGGATGCCGCCGATCGGGTACATGCGGGCGACGCGCTCGGGGCCGACCTGCGCCAGGTTCACGTTCTCGATGTAGGTGTCGGGGTAGGCCCACAACGCCTGGAACGTGGCCGTGGCGTCGAGCGCGCCGAAACGCGGAACGTCGGCCGGACCGACCAGCTGCAGGTGCGCCAGATGATGACGGGCGTCGCGCGCACCGTTGGCGCGGCGCGCCGCTTCGATGGCGTCGAGCGCGACCCGCACCGCGCGATCGCCGATGGCGTGGAAGTGGACCTGGATGCGCTCGGCGTCCCACTGCGTGACCGCGGCTTCCAGCGCTCGCGGCTCGACGTTCAAGATTCCACGATGGTCGCCGCGCTCGAGGTAGGGCTCGAGCAGCGCCGCCGTCTCCCCTTCGAGCACTCCGTCGACGAAGATCTTGAGACAACCGACGTCGAGGCGTTCGCTCGCTCCACTCGCGCGCTTCCTCAACCGAGCCACGGCGTCGAGGCCACGCCGTCCGAGCGCGCCGCCAACCTCGGGATCGGCCTCGGACTCGCTGGCTGCCGACTCCGCCGTCGTGGAGCCATGGACACCGGCGCGCACGCCGAGTGGCCTGGCGCAGGCGAGCACCCGTGCGGTCAGCTCGCCAGCCGTGTCGGCCGCTACATAGGTCTCGAAGTTGTCCTGGTCGACGCCGGGATCGATCATGGCGGTGATGCCGAAGCTCGCCGCCGAACGCAGGGCGTGCCGCAGCCCGGCGCGCCGGTCCTCGGACGAGGGCGGCGGCAAACGACTGGAGACCAGCGCCGCCGCGCTCTCGCGCAGGGTGCCGCTGGGCTCGCCGCTGGCTCGATCGCGCTCGATCACGCCGTTGCCGGGATCCGGCGTCGAGCGATCGATGCCGGCGATCGCGAGCGCTCTCGAGTTCACCCAGGCCGAGTGACCGTCGGCGCCCTCGAGGAACACCGGTCGATCGGGGACGACCGCGTCGAGCATGGAGCGGTGAGGGTTCGCCGCCGGAAACAGCGAGAGGTCCCAGCCGGCGCCGATCAGCCATCCCTGCGCATCGGTTCGCGGCCGCGCGGCACAGTCGCGCACCTTCGCCAGGATCGCGTCGATGGTGGGGGCCTCGACCAGCGAGCACGACAAGGCGCGCATTCCGCCCGAGATCGGGTGGATGTGCGAGTCGTGAAAGCCCGGCAGCACCATCC
>DATAFT010000477.1:0-7965 GCA_036257295.1 Thermoanaerobaculia bacterium | reverse complement strand
GTTACACCGAACAGCAAACGCTCGACTACTTCGTCCGCAGCTACGGCGAGTTCGTGCTGCTCGAGCCGACCACGCGGGGCTTCAACCTGATGGTCTGGCTGCTGCCTATCGCCGGAGTAGCGGTCGGAGTTGGCCTCATCGTGCTGCGGCTGCGCGGCGGACGCGCGGCGCGGAACCTGGGCGGCGCACGCGGAGAGGACGGCGGCGGCGACCGAGCCGCCGTCGGCGCAGCCGGCGAGCCGGAGCTCGAGCGCTATGTCGAACGCGTGCGCTCCGAGGTCGGCTCGTGACCGCGAGCTGGTCGACGTTCCTTCCCGGCATCGTCGTGCTGGCGGTGGGCCTGCTCGCCGGGCTGGTGCTCGCGGCGCGTCTGCGCGCGCAACAGAAGCGCAGTGCGGCGGTGGCCGCCGTCAATGCCACCGGCGAAGCTCGCGACCTCGAGCTCGAGCGCGCCGATCTCGAGGCGAGACGCGCCGAGATCTACGAGCGGTTGCGCGACCGCGACGGAGACGAGCTGAGCGAGGTCGAGCGCCGCGACTTCGAGCTGCAGGCGGCGCGCACGTTGCGGCGTCTCGACGAGATCGACGCGCGTGAAGGAGGGCGCCGGCCGCACGGGCAAAGATCGCCGGCCCCTCCCCAACCCCCCGGCGATCGTTTGCCCGGAACGCGCGTCGAGCCGCGGGCGCAGGCGGCTCCGGTGGCATCCACCCGCGGCTCGCGGGCGAGCCTGGTCGGATTCGCCTACGGAGCCTTGTTCGCGGGGCTGGTGGCCGCCCTGCTCTACTGGGCCGCGCGCGACGAAACTCCGCGCGAGCCGGAGCCGGCGGCGCCCATGGCCGGTGCCGGTACCGACGACCTTCACAGCCGGCTCGATCAGCTTCCGCCCGAATCGAGAGCGCGCGTGACCGCGCTCCTGGAGCACCTCGATCAGCAACCCGACGACATCGACGCGCGCAAGGCACTGGCCGAGGCGTTCGTCAAGGAAGGCCTCTTCTTCGAAGCGTTCGAGCAGAGCGAGCGCATCCTGGCGCAGAGCCCCGGCGACGTCGACGGCCTCTACTTCCAGGGACTCATCCGTCTCACCATGGGGCAGGACTCGACGGCGATCGAGCTGCTCGATCGCGCCATCGGGGCCGAGCCCGGCTTCGTCAGCGCGCGGCTGGTCCGCGGCTTGGCCCGGCTGCGTCTCGACCAGCGCGACGCCGCGGTCGAGGACTGGCGCGCCGGGCTCGAGGCGGCGGGAGGCAAGCACGAGGGCCTGGAGCGACTGCTCACGATGGCCGCCTCGGGCGCCAGCGCCGAGGAGATCCTCGGCTCACCGCCCCAACGCAGCGAGGCCGGAGACAGCGTCGAGCCGTCGACCGGTACGAGCGGCGGCGCCGCGACCGGCGGCGCCTATCGCGTCCGCGTCGAGCTCGCTCCCGGGGCGGTAGCTCCACCGGGAGCGACCCTCTTCGTCAACTTGAGGATCGTGGCAGGCGCCGGTCCCCCGTCCGCCGTCGAGCGGATCGACTCGCCGGCGTTCCCGCTCGAGATCACGCTCGACGCCGGCGATGCGATGCCTGGCCTCGAGGGGCGACCGCTGCCCGCCTCGGGTGTGGTCTCCGCGCGGCTCGACGGCGACGGCAACGCCACGACGCGCGAACCGGGGTATCCGAGCGCCCAGTCCGACGCCGCGGTGGGCCAGCCCGTCACCCTGTCGTTGCGCTAACGCACGCTAAGCGCCGAGCGACAACCTCTCGGCCAGCACCTTGGGCAGACCCGCCCTGAGGATCCGCGCCTGCGCGCGCCCGACCGGATAGTCGACGCGGCACCACTGCACCAACCGCCGCTCGCTGTCGTAGACCATGAACGCCGCTCGCGGATCGCGATCGCGCGGCTGTCCCACGGCGCCTGGGTTGATCAGGTAGCGCACGCCCGGCTCGAGCACCAGCGACGAGCGCGACTGGCGCGGCAGCGACTGCGTGACGCCGTCCCGGTGCATGAAGCAGCCGGCGATGTGGGTGTGCCCGAAGAAGCAGATTTCGAACGTCGCGATGCGGAAGACCTCGGCAGCGTCGCGCTCCGAGAAGATGTAGGCGTCCTCGTCGAGCGGCGAGCCGTGGGCGTAGAGGAACCCGTCCTCGAGGACGGGGCCCTGGGGCAGCGCGGCGACGAAGCGGCGATTGATCTCGCTCAAGCGGTTGCGCGTCCAGCGGGCGGCGGCCAGCGCCACCGGGTTGAATCCGAGCCCTTCCTCGACGCCCGACGCCACCTTGTCATGGTTGCCGCGGATGTGGCGCACGTCTCCGCGCAGGCGGCGCACCATCTCGATCACCTGGTTGGGCGCCGCGCCGTAGCCGACCAGATCGCCGAGCGACACGATGGCATCGAAGCGTTTGCGGCGCACCGAGCGAAGCACGGCTTCGAGCGCGTCCACCGAGGCGTGGACGTCGGAGAAGATCAGATATCGCACGATGTCCTGACCAGCCGTTCCGCCAGCGTCGCAGTGTGGTCGGCGCTCCACGCCGCCTCGACCTCGATCTTCCAGTCGCAACGCGCATACGCGTCGAGGCGCGATCGATAGAGGCGCCGCGCCTGCTCGGGGTTCTGGAACAGCGGGCGCTCGTCCCTCGACCGCGCCAGGCGCTCGAGCAGAGTATCGAACGGCACGTCGAGCCAGAGCACGCGGCCGGTGCGCAGCATCACCGCGATGTTGGGCACGCGCTCGACCACGCCGCCGCCGGTGGCGATCACGCCCGGACCCGCGCGGCCCCATTCCTCGAGCACCTCGGACTCGAGCGCCCTGAACGCGGCTTCGCCGCGCTCGCGAAAGAGAGCGGGGATGGTTCGGCCGGAGCGCTGCTCGATCTCGTGGTCGAGATCGACGAAGGGAAGTCCCAGTCGTTGCGCCAGTCGCTTCCCCACCGCGGTCTTGCCGGCGCCCATGAAGCCGGTGAGGTAGATCGGGCCGCCGCGCCGGGGGCCGCTGGCGCCGACCACAGAGACCAGCCGATCGCAGTTGGCGGCGACGTCTCCCGAGCAGACCGCGCCGAGCAGCACCGCGGCGTCGGCACCGGCCGCGAGCACTTGGAGCACGTTGTCCGCGCCGATGCCACCGATGGCGACCAGCGGCTTCGCGGTCAGACCGCGCGCGTGGGACAGAGCCTCGACACCGACCACCGGATCGGGGGCGTCCTTGTGCCGGGTCGGAAAGATCGGGCCGAGTGCGATGACGTCGACCTCGGGATCGGCGTCGGCGTCCACCACCTGCTGCAGCTCGTGCGTCGAGGAGCCGATCCAGCAGTCGTCGCCGACCACCGCTCGCGCCGCCGCCGGCGGTAGGTCCTCGCGGCCGACGTGCACACCCGGCAACGCGTAGAGCGCCGCCAGGTCCGGTCGATCGTCGATCCAGAGCGCGACCCCGGCCGGTAGTCCCTCGAGCGCGCGCTCGACCGCGCGCGCGAGCTCGGAGTCGGCGGCCCGCTTGGCGCGGATCTGGATCCACTCGATACCGCCGGCGGCAATGGTCGCGACCGCCTCCGGAACGCGCTCGAGCCCGAGCACGTCGGCGTCGGCGATGGCGTAGAGCGAGGGGACCCGATCGCGCGTTATACGAGCCACCATTGAACCATCAGCCAGACGCCCAGCCCTGGACCGCGCCGTCCTCGGCGCCGAAAACATCAGCGGCGGAGGAAGTGCTAACCAGCACTTCCGGAGCCGCCGACCTTGGAGTGGAAGCGTTCCATGAAGCGAGTCGAAAGCCGGCCCGCGAGGAAGTCGGCGTCGTGGAGAATGCCGCTATGGAGCGGGATCGTGGTGTGCACGCCGCGGATCTCGAAGAACTCGAGCGCGCGGCGCATGCGAGCCACCGCTTCGGCGCGATCGTTGCCGGTCGCGATCACCTTGGCGATCAGGGAGTCGTAGTAGGGCGGGAACTCGTAGCCCTCGTAGCCGTGGGTGTCGACGCGCACGCCGGGTCCGCCCGGGGTGTGGAAGGTGGTGAGCCGGCCGGCCGACGGCACGAACGTCCTCGGATGCTCGGCGTTGACTCGGCATTCGATCGCGTGCCCCACCGGCGTCTTACTTTCGGTCGGCGTCATCCGCTCGCCGGCGGCGATGCGGATCTGCTCCTTGACCAGGTCGATGCCGGTCACCTGCTCGGTGACCGGATGCTCGACCTGGATGCGCGTGTTCATCTCCATGAAATAGAACCGGCCATCAGAGTCGAGCAGGAACTCGATGGTGCCGGCGTTCTCGTAGCGCACGCGTGACGCCAGCACCACCGCGGCGTCGGTGATGCGGCGGCGCAGGTCGGTGGTGAGCGCGGTCGAGGGTGATTCCTCGATCAGCTTCTGGTGACGGCGTTGGATCGAGCATTCGCGCTCGCCGAGATGGAGCGTGCGGCCGTGGCGATCGGCCAGAACCTGCACCTCGATGTGCCGCGGCTCGACCAGATACTTCTCGAGGTAGAGCGAGCCGTCGCCGAACGCCTTCGACGCCTCGGTGCGCGCGGTCGAGAACTGGCTGTCGATCTCTTCGAGCCGTGTCACCACGCGCATGCCGCGCCCGCCGCCGCCGGCGGCGGCCTTGAGGATGACGGGGTAGCCGATCTCCTCGGCCAGTCGCCGCGCCGCCTCGGCCGAGGCGAGCGGCTCGCGGCTGCCGGGCAGGATCGGCACGCCGGCCGCGGCCGCGCTCTCGCGCGCCTTGGCCTTGTCGCCCATCAGGCGAATGGTCTCTGGCCGCGGCCCGATCCAGGTGAGGCGGCACTCCTGCAGCACCTCCGCGAAGTGCGCGTTCTCGGCCAGGAAGCCGTAGCCGGGATGGACGGCGTCGGCGCCGGTGATCTCCGCGGCCGAGATCAGCGACGAGATGTTGAGGTAGCTGTCCTGCGCCGGCGGCGGACCGATGCAGACGTCCTCGTCGGCGTACGCGACGTGCAGGCTGTCGCGATCGGCAGTCGAGTGCACCGCCACCGTCTTGATGCCGAGCTCGCGGCAGGCCTGGATGACCCGCAGCGCGATCTCGCCGCGGTTCGCGATCAGGATCTTTTCGAACATGCGCGATCAGCGCGCGCCCGCACGGGAGGCGCCGCGTCGTCGATGGCTCAATCGGTCTTGACGCTGAACAGCGGCTCGCCGAACTCGACCGGCTGAGCGTTCTCGGGGTAGATCTTCTGCACCACGCCCGAAACGTCGGACTCGATCTCGTTCATCAGCTTCATGGCTTCGATGATGCAGACCACCTGGCCCTTCTGGACGCGATCGCCGACGCGGATGTAGGGCTCTGCGTCGGGGCTGGGCGCCGCGTAGAAGGTCCCCACGATCGGCGAGGTGAGCATGTGGCCCGGGGGCTCGGGCGGAGGCTCGGGCGGCGCTGGCGCCGCCGGTACCACCGGTGGAATCGGCGCCGCCGCCGCCGCCACCACCGCCGCATCCGCCGCCGGTGGGGCGGTGTTGGCGAGGGCTGGCGTGGCGTCGTTGGGGGCCTCGACGCGGAAGTGGAAATCCGCCTGGCGCACCTCGACGCCCCCGAGCCGGTGTCCGGCCACCAGCATGATGAGCTCTTTCATCTGATCGAACGTCAGCAACCCGCGCTCCCTTTGAACTGCGCTCTCGTCGCGCTCCAACGCCTCGGCGTGAACCCGTGGACTATACAACCGAACAAGAGATCGAACGCCCCTCCAACGGAGACGGGCATTTGCTTGTGTACCATGAGTTTAAGGGTCTTCTCGGGGGTCCGGGACTCGGGGCGCATTTTGCGAGGAGGCAGAGATGAAGAAGTTGCTGGCGGCTTCGGTGGGCCTGATTTTCGTGGTCGGCCTCGCCTACGGCATGGATCACTCGTTCGGCACCGGTGACAGGAAGCTCGATCTCACACTCGAGCAGCTCAACCTCGCAGCCAGTGCTGACCCGGACGGGTTCGTCAGGCGGCTGAGCTCGTTACACGACTTACCGGAGCTGGAGCTCCGACAAGCGAGGGATACGTACGGCCTCGGGGGCGCCGACCTGTTCATGGCCACGGGCCTTGCCAGGAAAACCCATCGACCCGTTCACTCCGTCGCGGAGGAATTCAAACAGAACCAGGGGAAGGGATGGGGCGTGATTGCGCAGGACCTGGGGATCAAGCCCGGGTCCAGCGAGTTCCATCAGCTGAAGCGAGACGCCAGGGGTTCCCTGGACTACATGAAGTCCCAGCAGAAGCACGAGCATGGAAAGAAGAAAGCATCGCAGGGCAAAGGTCACGGGAGATCGCAATCGTGATGCTCACCTCGCGCTGCTTCGGGCTTACGAGTCCGCCTTCCGCGACGACGTAGGCACGCCATCCTGCCGATCGCCCCCGGCCCGACCCGAAGCGAGCGCGCGCGCCAACGCCTGACGCGCCGCGCCGTTGTCGGGATCGGTGCGCAGGATGCGGCGGAAGATGCGCTCCGCCTCGGCGCGATGGCCCTGCAGGAGGTAGAGATTCCCCAGTGTCACCGTGACCAGGCCGACGTCGTCGGCGGGAGGTTCCGCAAGGGCGCCAGCCGATGCGGGAGCGGTGGATCCAGCCGCGGTCGAGGCCGGTGCCGCGCTCACCGCAGTCGAGGCCGCCACGGCAGCGGGCGGAGACTGCTCGGCGCTGGCCGCTTCCAGCTCGCGCAGCCGGGTCGCGAGGCGCACCAGGTCGGGATCCGCAGCTCCCAGCGTCGAGTAGCGCTCGAGGCTGGCGCGCGCCCGCTCGAGATCGCGCGCCCGCAGCCACACCTCGACGGCGAGCTTCGACGCCACCAGGTGGGTGGGGTCGCGCCGCAGCACGGAGTCGAGCGCTTCGCGCGCTTCGAGTGGACGCTCGAGCTCGATCAGGCAGCGCGCCTTCGCCACGGTGGCCGCGACCTGCCCCGGTCGCGCCGCGAGGCCGGCCTCGAGCACCGCGAGCGCCTCCTCGCGCTCACCGCGCCGCAGCAACTCCTCGGCGAGACCGAGGAAGAGGCGCGAGCCCGGCTCGTCGCGCACTCGGCGGCGCAGCTCGTCGACATTCACTACGGGCGTGGTTCATACCACGCCCTCCATTGTTGGCGCCGAGGACGGCGCGGGGCGTGGTTCATACCACGCCCTCCATTGTTGGCGCCGCGGACGGCGCGTCAGGGAGTCTCGCGCTGGATCGTGATGGTCCGGGTGCGCGTGAGCAGTGTGCCGTCGGCCTTGGGAACCTCGACGCCGACTTCGAAGCTCGAGGCGGTCGTCGCGTTGACGTCTCTTGCCCGCACCCGGAGGATGTCCGCAGCCTCGCCGCCCGAGTTGGTGGCCACCAGACCGCCGGCCGAGTCCAGCGTGCCGAGCTGCGAGGTGAAGTTCACGGTCGCGCCGGGGAGCGGCTGCCCCGCATCGTCGCGCACCACCGCCAGCAGATCGATCTGCCCGCCGTTCGACTGAATGGTCGTCGGCGAGGCCTGCAGCGTCACCGACGCCGCGAAGATCCCGATCTGGACCGTGGTCTCGGCCTCCTCGGCGGCGCCCGCGTTGGCCTTGACGGTCGCCATGCCCACCTCACCGTTGCCGTTGAGCACGGCGCGGACCACGCCCTCGTCGTTGGTGGTCCCGCTCGCTGGCATGGTGCCGCGGGTGGTCGAGAAGAAGACGGTGGACCCCGGGTTCACCGGGAAGCCGTTGGACTTGCGCGCGGTGACCGTGATGGTCGAGGTGCCCCCAGCGGCGATCCGGTTGGGAGACGCCGAAATGGTGAGCACCGACCCTTCGGGGGCGACCGGACTCGCCTTGTCGCAGGCCAGGAACGCCAGCGGGGCGAGCAGCAGGAGCTGGAGCGCCTTGCGCATTCCGCTGGAGTATACGAATGCCCGTTTCCGGTCGTCTATGACGCCAGCGGGAAGGGGGGGGTGCGCCGTGCTGCGACCGCCTGAGCGACGGAACCCCCACAAAGGAACGGGGCCCGCAGGCCCCGTTCACTGAGTGTTCTGAAGAGCTCCTTTAAGGGGGTACTGGA
>DATAFT010000124.1:0-8791 GCA_036257295.1 Thermoanaerobaculia bacterium | reverse complement strand
GGCGCCGGTCGCGGCACCAGGGGATGGAGATCGAACCCTCGCGCGCTGGCGTGGAGCTCGCGACCGACCTCGCCGAGACGGCTCGCCACCTCGGCGGCCGGGAGTCGCGCGAAGTCGAGGCGGGAGCAGCCGAGACCTTGGATCTCGAGGCGGTGGCACAGCCGATCGAGCGCGGCGCGAGCGAGGAAGAGGAACGGCTCGAGGTTGACCAGCGGCCATTCGAGCGTCATTCCCTCGCGGAAGTCCGGAGGCGCCGGTCGCGGCACCAGGGGATGGAGATCGAACCCTCGCGCGCTGGCGTGGAGCTCGCGACCGACCTCGCCGAGGCGGCTCGCCACCTCGGCGGCCGGGAGTCGGGCGAAGTCGCCGATCGAGCGCAGACCCCAGCGTTCGAGCGTCTGCGCGATCTCGAGCTCGGGCGCGAGACGTTCGAGCGGCAGGGGGGCGAGAAAAGGCTCTTCCTCGCCAGGCGCGACGATCGTGGGCGTGGGGAAGAGCCCGGCGGCCATGCGCGCGGCCAGCTTGTTGGAAGCGATGCCGACCCGCGCCGGCAGTCGCTCGCGATCGAGTGCCAGGACCAGCGACTTGCCGAGCTCGCGTTCCGGATCGGCACCGCGGTGCAGTCGTTCGAGACCGTGCAGATCGAGATGAGCGACCCCCGGCCCGCCGTCCTCGACGCGAGGCGAGAACGACTCCGCGATCTCGAGCAGAACTTCCTTCGCGGTGTCCTCGCACTCGGGGTCGCGAGCGCGCGCCACCAGCTTGGGCACCAACGCTCGCGCCTGCACCAGTGTCGAGCCCGGACGCACGCCGGCGCGCCGAGCGGCGCGCGTAGCGGCCAGGACGCGCGCGGCGTGGCCGTTGCCCTCGACGATGACGAGCGCTTCGGAGGTGAGCTCGGGCTCGGCGCGCAAGCGAGCTGCGAGCGGGAAGAGTGGACAGAGAGCACAGGCGATGCGCGTGGCGGACATATGTCACCGCCCGAGATGAAGGCGGGGACAGGCACTCATTTCAGGAAATCTCATCGTAAAGGACGCTGCCTCATGAAATGAGTGCCTGTCCCCTCCGCAGCAGCAGGTCCGCCGCTGTCTCGGGCGTGCCGCCGCGCATCTTCTTCAACGTGACGCGCGTGCCCACGCTCTCGAGCAACCGCTGCGGCGGGCGCTCGCCACGCCACCTCACGCGGCCGCGGCGGGCCTCGAGCACGATGGTGGCCGCCGAGCCACTGGCGCGGTACGGAGTCGAGACCAGCAGCGTCGCTCGATGCGAGCGGGCGGCGGCGAGCAGGCGCAGCCACGACGTCTGCGCGCCGCGACCGCCGCGGATGGGCGGCGCGCCGAGCTCGCAGACGACCAGCGGGAAGCCGCCGGTGATCGCGGTCTCGGCGGCAACGAGCGTCTGCTTCAAGTCGTCCGGGCGCAGCCACAGCAGACGCTCGAGAACGATGCCGGCGGCCGCCGCGTCCTGAGGATCGAAGTGATCTCCGAGATCGACCAGCGCCGCGGTCTCACCTGCCGTGGTGGCGGCGGCGAGCAGAGCCAGCACCATCGACAATCGCCCGCAGGAACGATCGCCGTGAAGCTCGATCAGCTCGCCGCGCAGGAGGCCATGAGGAAGCAGGCGGCGCAGCGGATCGAGCGTGATCGGGAGCGCGTCCTCGGGGACGCGCCGCTCGAGGAGATCGCGTGCGGTCTTGAGGCCGAGATCGAGATGGTTGTGCTGGAGCGGAACGGCCGGCATCGACGTCCGACAGCCTCTGGTAAGACCGCCGGGATGGAGCAGCGTAAGGCGTAAATAGAGCGTAAGTCAAGCGAGCAGACGCCCCAGAACCCAAGCTCTCCGGGAAGATCACCGCGAGGTCGTGGCGCTGGCTGCTTCCGTGAGCCGGTTGACCGGCGAGCGCGCCAGCAATCGCTTCACCGCGCTCAACCTGCCCTCGTTTCGCGCCGGCTCGATCGCGAGCAACCGGCACATCAGCTCGTAGAGGTGGATGTTCTCGATCGAGCCCGTGCGCGTCTTGCTGGCGAGCCCGGGACCGTGACCGATCAGGATGCCCTGCATCGACGGCAGTCGCGGATCGTACCCATGCATGCCGAGCGGGGCAGACAGCGGTTCGGTGGCGCCCTCGCGCGGGGCGGGCTCGTGCCGCGCGCGCAGGTTCCAACCCTCGTCGGCGGCAACCAGGAGCGGCGGGATGCGCGGGTTGTCGCGAAAGTGCCAGCGCCTCGGCGTCTGCTCGCGGCGCCACACCGATAGCGCGGAGTGGGCGCGGGCGAGCTTGCCGCGAACGATCTCGACGCGCTCCGGCGGTGGACGCAGGAGCAGCGACGGTGTGCCGCCGGTGATCTCGATGCCATCGAGGTCGACGTAGTCCTCGAGGTAGATCGTCTGCGCGGCCGGAGTCGATGCCATGCCGTGGTCCGAGACCACGACGAGGTTGACACGATCGTAGAGGCCGCGTTGTTCGAGGCCCTCGAGCAACTGCGCCATCCAACCATCGACGCGCTCGATCGCCGCCGCGGCATCGCTGCTGTCGGGTCCCGAGCGATGTGCCGCGCTGTCGATGTCGCTCCAGTAGAGCGTGAGCAGCGTCGGCCTTCGTTCGGCCGGCAAGTCGAGCCATCCCAGTACAGTCCGCACCCGCTCGTCGCCGTCGAGCTGGGCGTCGTACTTCATCCAATAGGTGGGCCGGACGCCGGCGATCTCCGCCTCCGATCCCGGCCAGAAGCACGTTGCCGAGAGCAGACCCTGGCGCTGCGCGGTGACCCAGATCGGCTCGCCGCCCCACCAGCGCCCGTCGCTCACCGAATCGCGATTGCCGAGCGAGAAGCGGCCCAGCTCGGCGTCGGCCATGGTGTTGTCGACGATGCCGTGGCTTTCGGGATATAGACCCGTGACGATGGTGTAGTGATTGGGAAACGTCTTCGACGGGAAAACCGGGATCAGGCTGCGGGCGGCGACACCTTCCGCGGCGAGGCGACGCAGCGCCGGCGCCGGGTAGCGATCGAGGTAGTCCCAGCGGAAGCCGTCGATCGAGATCAGGAGTAGAGGCGTGCGGGAAGCGGCCTCGTTCGGAGTCGCGCCGCCGAGCAGCAGGCAGGCCGCGACCAGGAGCGCGGCGAGCAGTACCGAGCTACACCGGCGCGACAGTAAACCTCGCGACACCGGTAGCTCTGAATTCAGGGTCCCGGCTGCGCGCCGGGCGGGACGCGGAGCGCGTCAGGATTGATCGAGATGCCGCGCAGCGCGTTGTGGATCGCCATGGCGGGCATGCGCCAGCTGGGGCCGAACGCTCGCCCGACTTCCTTGCCGTCGACGAAGACGATCCCGGTCGGGAACCCCGAGATCTTGAGCTCGACCGCGAGCGGATCCTTGGTCGCAGGCAGCGGCATGCCGTGGAACTCGAACTTGACCTTCGGGTTCGTGATCCGGTCCATGGTCTTGAAGATGCCGGGAAGGAGCTCGCGACACTCCGGGCACTGCGACGAGAAGTAGATCTTGACCAGCACGTTCTGCGACCAGTCGTTGATGACGTCGAGATAGAGAGTCGGTGGGTCGGCGCTGGCCGTGCGATAGGCGAAGGAGGGGTCGTAGGCGACGATACCCTCTCTCGTCGTCGGTCCCAGCAGAGCGGGCTTGTCGACGAGACGCATCTTCTTGCCGTCGAGCTGAAACACGGGCTTGCCGTCGACCAGATCGAAGGTGGCCACCGCGGTCGGTTTGCCGGCCGGCGTCCAGGCGAACGAGCCCAGCGCTTCTTCCTTCAGCTCGGCGGGGTCGAGCTGCTGGATCGTCTTGTTGCGCGGCACCACGGCGATCGGGAACGGGAGCTCCGGGGCCATCACCAGCAGGGCTCCGGCCTCCTTCGAGTTGAACAGCCGGGCCTTGGGGATGGTCTTGCCTTCGATCTCGAGCTCGAAAACGCCGAGCGGCTCGAAGCGCATCGTCTGCTGTTGAGCGACAGCGCCGCGCGGAGCCGCGGCGACGGCGAGGAGGATCGTGGCGAGTAGCCAGCGCATGGCGTTCATCGTGGGTCAGTGTACTCGACCGCTATGGCGTCACACCATAGAGCGCGTCGACCTTGGCGCGGGCGTACTCGAGGAAAGGCTCGGGAGACAGTGGCGATCCGGTGGCGCGTTCGAGCAGCGCGTCGGCGGTGTAGCGACAACCGTGGCGATGAACGTTCTCGCGCATCCAGCGCAGCAGTCCATCGAGCTCGCCGGCGCTGAACCGCCGGCCCAGATCGCCGAGCTGCCGCTGCGCCGCGGCGAACAGCTGCGCGCTGGCCAGGCTGCCCAGCGCGTAGGTCGGAAAGTAGCCGAAGAGCCCGGTCGACCAGTGGATGTCCTGCAGCACACCCTCGGCGTCGTCGCGCGGATCGATGCCCAGCAGCGTCCGGTAGCCCTCGTTCCACGCCGCCGGTAGATCGGCGACGGCGAGCTCGCCGCCGATCAGCGCCACCTCGAGCCGGAAGCGCACCAGGATGTGCGGGATGTAGGTGACTTCGTCGGCGTCGACGCGGATCGGGCCCGGCGCCAC
Organism: Thermoanaerobaculia bacterium; assembly: GCA_036257295.1. GTDB lineage: Bacteria > Acidobacteriota > Thermoanaerobaculia > Multivoradales > Multivoraceae > DATAFT01. The sequence continues at coordinate 4,252 of DATAFT010000124.1, read as the reverse complement.
CCTGTTGACGGCGCGCCACAGCTCTTCCTCGCCGGTCTTCGCGGCGGCGGGGAAGTGCTCGCGAAAGCGCGGAGCGATGAACGACCAGAACCCCCGGTGCCGGCCGACCTGGTTCTCCCACAGTCGCGACTGCGACTCGTGCACACTGGTCGAGCGCACCAATCCGAGCGGCTGTCGCCGCCACTCGACCGGCAGACCCTGCTCGTAGAGCCCGTGTCCCGCTTCGTGGAGGATGCCGAACAGACCGGGTCGGAAGTCGGACGGGTTGCAGCGCCAGGTCAAGCGCACGTCGCCGGGGTCGAGGCCGGTGCAGAACGGGTGCGCCGAGAGATCGAGCCGTCCGCGATCGAAGTCGAAGCCGATCCGTTCGGCCGCCCACATCCCGAACGCGCGCTGGACCTCGCAGGGGAAGGACCCGGAGGCCGCGCTCTCGTCGACGTCGACACCCGAGTCGGCGGCGGCCTTGACCATGGCGGCGAGGTCGACCGCCAGGCGATCGAACAGCTCGGTGAGGCGCGCGGTGCGCAGGCCCGGCTCGTACTCGTCGAGCAGCCCGTCGTAGGGGTGGTCGCCCACGGCGCGGATCATCGCTTCCTCGCGACGCAGCTCGACGATGCGCTCGAGCGCCGGCGCGAACAGCGCAAAGTTCTTGTCTCGACGCGCGCGCTGCCAGCTCTGGACGCCGATGCTCGCGGCTGCCGCCAGCTCCTGCACCAGGCGCTCGGGAATGCAGGTGGCGCGGTCGATCTCGCGGTTGGCGACCACGAACTGCTCGCGGTCGAGGCCGTCGGCGCGCTCGAGCCCCGCCGCCACCTCGGCGCAAAGCTCGGGAGCCGTGAGCAGGCGGTGGCGGAGCCCCGCGAGAGTGGAGAGCACCGGCCCGCGCCGATCGTGGCCCGCCGTCGGCATCATCGTCTCCTGATCCCAGCGGAGCATCTCCTCCGTGGTCAGCAGATCGAAGACCTCGCCCCACAGCTCATAGAAACGCTTCGGGTCGTAACTCATGAACCGAACCCCATCCTTGGCTGGATTGCCTCCGGCGCGAGCGAGGCGACCGGAGTGTAGCAGTCGGTACGATGTGATTTGCCCGGATCGAGGCAGGTTCCGCCGTCGCCGTCGACGCGCGGGGTCTCGGGTATCATCGCGCCCCGCGCCGGCGAGGCGCGCGAGAGACTCATCTGGAATGCAGAATGCTCGAGCGGACCGCGGGTCCGAACATCGCAGGCGCGTACTGTCGGGGATCCAGCCCTCGGGCGCCCTGCACATCGGCAACTACGTAGGCGCCATCCGCCAATGGGTCCAGGGTCAGGACCGCCGCGAGAACTTCATCTGCATCGTCGACCTGCACGCCATCACGGTGACGCAGGAGCCTGCAGCGCTCACGTACCGCACGCGCGAGCTGGCGGCGATGCTGTTCGCCTGCGGCATCGATCCCGCGCGCACGACGCTCTTCGTCCAGAGTCACGTGCGCGCGCACGCCGAGGCGGCGTGGATCCTGGAGTGCGTCACGCCCGTCGGATGGCTCGAGCGGATGACGCAGTACAAGGTCAAGGCGCAGCAGCAGAAGAGCGTCTCGACCGGGCTGCTCTGCTATCCGGTGCTGCAGACCGGTGACATCCTGCTCTACGACGCCGACGAGGTGCCGGTGGGGGAGGACCAGAAGCAGCACGTCGAGCTGGCGCGGGACATCGCGATGCGCTTCAACCAGATCTACGGTGAAACCTTCGTCGTGCCCGAAGGTGTGATCCCCGAGGTCGGCGCGCGCGTCATGGGCCTCGACGACCCGACGCAGAAGATGTCCAAGAGCGCGGAAGGCAAGGACCACGCGGTCCTCCTCACCGACCCCGACGACCAGATCGTGCGCACGATCAAGCGGGCGGTGACCGATTCGGGCCGCGATATCGTCTTCTCGGACGCACCCGAGAAGGCCGGAGTGAAGAACCTGTTGACGCTCTATCAATCGCTGACGGCGAAGACGCGCGCCGAGGTCGAAGGCGACTTCACCGGCGCGCGAGGCTACGGCGACCTCAAGCAGAAGGTGGCGGAGGTGGTGGTGGAAACGCTGCGGCCCATCCGTGAGCGCTTCGAGCGCTTGATGAGCGACGAGGCCGAGCTCGATCGACTGCTCGGGCTGGGCGCGGCCGCGGCGCGGGCGGTGGCCGAGCCCAAGATCGAGCTGGTCAAGCGGCGCGTCGGCTTCCTCCTCCCAGCGCGCCAATGACGAGACGACTACTCATCGGCGGCCACGCCCAGCAGGAGCTGCGCGTGGCGATCGTCCAGGACTCGACGCTCGAGGAGTACCAGTTCGAGGTGGCCGAGGCGGGTCTCACCCGCGGCAACATCTACCGCGGGTCGATCGCCACCATCGAGCCGTCGCTCAACGCGGCGTTCATCGACTACGGCGCGGCGCGCCACGGCTTCCTCGCCAGCAAGGACGTGGTGGAGGAGGCCCGCTACCGCGAGCCGCGCAAGGGCCAGCAACCGAGGATCTCCGACATCCTCGAGCGCAACAAGCCGATCGTGGTGCAGGTCACGCGCGATCCAGAGGGACGCAAAGGCGCGGTTCTCACCACCAACCTCTCGCTTCCTGGGCGCTATCTGGTGCTGACGCCGTTCGACACCAGCCGCGGCGTGTCGCGCAAGGTGGAGAACGAAGACGAGCGCAAGGTGCTCAAGGCGCTGGCGGCGAGCCTCGACCTTCCGGCCGGGTGCGGCGTCGTGGTCCGCACCAACGCGCGCGAGCAGAACCGGCGGGAGCTCGGCAAGGACCTGCAGGCGCTGCTGCGGGTGTGGGACCGCATCCAGAAGGAGGCGATGGCCGGCTCGGGCATTCGCCTGCTCTACAGCGACGAGGATCTGATCCTCAAGGTGTTCCGCGACTATCTCGACGCCGGAGTCGAAGAGATCCTGGTCGACGACGACGAGCTGGCGCGCAAGGCGCAGCGCTATCTCGACTCCTTCATGCCCAAGGGCAAGGTGAAGGTCACGCGCTACGAAGAGCGCGTGCCGATGTTCACCCGCTTCGGGCTCGAGGAGCAGGTCGAGCGCATCTATCAGCGGCGGGTGCCGCTGCCCACCGGCGGCTCGGTGGTGATCGAGCAGACCGAGGCACTGACCTCGATCGACGTCAACTCCGGCTCGTCGACGCAGTCGGGGAGCCAGGAGGAGACCGCGCTGCGCATCAACAACGAAGCGGCGGTGGAGGTCACGCGCCAGCTCAGGCTCCGCGACATCGGCGGCCTCATCGTCGTCGACTTCATCGACATGTCTCGGCCGCAGTACCGCAAGCAGGTGGAGAAGGCGGTGAAGGACGGCCTCAAGGCGGACAAGGCGCGCACGCGCGTGTCGCGCATCTCGGCCAACGGCCTGCTCGAGATCAATCGCCAGCGATTGCGCCAGCCGCTGGCCGAGCGTCACTTCGTCGAGTGTCCGACCTGCCAGGGCCGCGGTCGCATCCCCAACCTGGATACCGCATGCGTCCAGCTCCTGCGCCGGCTCGAGGCGCGGGCCGCGACCGGACACATGAAGAGCGTCGTGGTGCGACTGCACCCGCAGATGGCCGACACCTTCCAGAACGCGCGCCGGCGCGAGCTCGCCGCGCTCGAGGAGGAGTTCGGCATCCGCATCGACGTCAAGGCGTCGCCGGTGCTCGAGCGTCTCGACGAGGACGTGCAGTGGACGCCGCTGTCGAAGGAAGAGCGTAGCGACCTGGGTCAGGCAGTCGGCGGCCGGGGCCGACGCGAAGAAGCCGCGGTCGAAGCCGCCGAGATCGCACAGCCGCGCATCGTCACGGTGAGACCGCCGAGGGTGGTCGCGCCGGCGCCGGTGCCAGCGCGGCACGAAGCGGACGTGGAGACGGGTGCGCCGGCGCTGCCTGCAGGTCTCGAAGGATCGGCGGACACGCCGACGACCGGCGTCGGCGAGACGGGAGCAGGTCGCGGCAGTCGCGGCGGGCGCCGCCGTCGTGGCGGGCGCTCGCGACGCGGCGGTCGGGGGCGCAAGAAGTCGGCCGCGCCGCCGCCGGCAGAGGGCGCCGGGTGACCGAGCCCGGTCGGGGCCTACGCGCCAAGCCGGCCTGGCTCGAGAGGATCTTCCCGTGGCCGCAGCAGTCGGCGATCGTCAACGGTCGCCGCATGGCGTTCGTCGACGAGGGGCCGCGCGACGGTCTGCCGGTGCTCCTCCTCTCCGGCAATCCGACCTGGGCCTTTCTCTATCGCGACTTCTTCGGCCCACTCACCGCTGCCGGTTACCG
>DATAFT010000095.1:0-5885 GCA_036257295.1 Thermoanaerobaculia bacterium | reverse complement strand
GTCAACGGTCACGCCGTGGGCGCCGGCCTCGGCATCGCGATGTCCTGCGACCTGCGACTCGCCTCCGAGAACGCGAAGTTCGGCACCGCGTTCGCGAAGGTCGGCTTCGGCGGCGACTACGGCACCAGCTGGCAGCTCACCCGACTGGTGGGCCAGGCCAAGGCCAAGGAGCTGTTCTTCCTCGGCGACATCATCGGCGCCGACGAGGCCGTCCGCGTCGGTCTCGTCAACCGGAAGCTGCCGGCCGACGGCTTCAAGTCGGAGGCGCTCGCGATCGCGAAGCGGATCGCGCACGGACCGCTGGTGAGCTACCGCTACATGAAGGAGAACGTGAACCTGTCGCTCACCCAGGACTTCCGCACCATCCTCGATCGCGAGGCGATGACGCACCTGCGCTGCGGCATGACGGAAGACCACAAGGAGGGTGTGCGCGCTTTCATGGAGAAGCGAGAGCCCGCGTTCCAGGGGAGGTGAGGAGCGCGCGAGAGCACCGGCCTTAGCCGGATCGGGCGAAACGCGCCACCGAACCGTAGACCTGACGCACGACCAGCGTCGTGGAGCGGCCCTGCGCGTCGCGCTCGAACTCGAGTCGCGTGAAGGGTGCGCCCTCGAGCATGAACAGATCGCCGCCGAGCGCGAGCAGCCGCTTCGGTGGGCGGCGATCGACGACGTAGAGGAGTTGGCCGGCTTCGTCGCGGATGACGCGCGTGCCGTAGGTACCGGCGTAGCGAGCGCGCTCCGCGTCCCCTATGGGGGCCGCTTCCCGCGCCGCGCGCGACGCTTCGAGCGCCCATCGCGCCTCGTCGGCGGCAGGTCCCGCCGCGATCTTGCCCAGCATCGACTCGAGCGCGAGCTCGTAGGCGACGCTCTGCGCATCCTTCGCCGCGACCACGCGGTCGGGGAGCACCCCGTCGCCCTCCCAGTTGTCGTTCGTGATCGGGTTCACCGGGCTGCCGTTGGAGATGAAGATGCTGAGCCCGTCGCCCAGGTCGACGACGTCGCCGGGGTTGGCGCCGCCCGCCGTCCGCTCACCCACGATGGTCGCTCGCTTCGCCGCCTGGAGCGTGTAGGCGACGCTCTCGGCGCCGGAGCCGGTGCGTCCGCTCACGACGACGTAGAGCGGCAGATCGAGCCGGCGCCGCGCGATCGGCACCGTCGGCCGCTCGTACTGGTCGGGACCGCGCGACTTGAAGGTGTTGTACACGTCCGCGTCCTCGGCCACGAAGTGACCGACCAGGTAGCCGACCATCGCCGGCGAGCCGCCGCGGCAATCGCGTAGATCGATGAGCAGTGCCTGCGCGCGACCGACCAGCGCGAGCGCCGCGTCCGCCACCTCGCGGGCCGATCCCGCGAGCGGCTCATCGGGCTCGAAGTGCGCGAGCAGCGTGAGCTCGATCAACCCGACGTTGCCGGGCAGCACCTCGACGCGACGCATCCCGTGGTTCTCGCGCGCGACCGCGCTGTCGTCCGTGGTCGGCGGCGGCGGCGGCGCTGCCGGCGTCGGGGCGGTGGACGGCGTCGCCGCCGGCGCGGGAGGCGACCAGGCCACCGAGAAGTGCGCGTCGTCGGGCCGCAGGCGATCGGTGAGGACGGCGGCGAGCTCGCGGGGGTCGCGCAGCGCGTCGAAGCGCCCGGCCGCGACGTCGGCGCGTAGACCGTCGGCGATGCGTGTCGCCGCCTGCGCGTCGAAGTAGGTGGACTCGATGCTGTCGGCGATCCGGCCGACCACCGCGCGCGGGTCGACACTGGGAGCAGCGGCGTTCGCCGCGAGCGCCAGAAGAAGGGCGGTCGAGAGCAGAACCGATCGAGTGAGTCGCTTGAAGGTCATGAGAGTACGGCCGTCTCTACGCGCCCAGGGTCGTTGCACCGGGGCGGCCGGCGACACAGTATAAAGGCGCGATGTCGAGCGATCCTCGCGAAGATCGGACCCGAACGCCCGCCACGGCTGGGGAGACCCTCGCTGCTCCGGGGCTAGACCAGGCGGATCCGGCCGCGGAGCCGTCCGGCGCCGTCATCGGCCGCTACACCCTGATCGAGGAGATCGGCGCCGGCGGCTTCGGCTCGGTCTTCCTTGCCGAGCAGCGCGAGCCGGTGGCGCGCCGCGTCGCGCTCAAGATCATCAAGCTGGGGATGGACACCCGGCAGGTGATCGCCCGCTTCGAGCAGGAGCGCCAGGCGTTGGCGCTGATGGATCACCCGCACATCGCGCGAGTCTTCGACGCCGGGACGACCGACACCGGCCGCCCCTACTTCGTGATGGAGCTGGTGACCGGCGAGCCGATCACGACCTGGAGCGATCGCCATCGACTCACGGTCGAAGAGCGGCTGGAGCTGATGATGCAGGTCGCCAACGCCATCCAGCACGCGCACCTCAAGGGGATCATCCACCGCGACATCAAGCCGACCAACGTGCTGGTCTCCATGCACGACGGGCGACCGCACGCGAAGATCATCGACTTCGGCATCGCCAAGGCGATCGAGCAGCAGCTCAGCGCCGCGACCATCCACACCCACCTCGGCCAACTGGTCGGCACGCCGCTCTACATGAGCCCCGAGCAGAGCGAGGGGAGCCTCGACGTCGACACGCGCACCGACGTCTATTCGCTCGGCGTGCTGCTCTACGAGCTCCTGACCGGCGCCACGCCGTTCGACCCCGCCGCCTTCGAGAGCGCTTCGCCCGTCGAGCATCTGTGGATGATCCGGCAGCTCGATCCGCCGCGGCCCAGCGCGCGATTCTCCTCCGCCGTCACCAAGCGGGAGCTCGCCGCGCGGCGCTCGACCGAGCCCGCCAAGGTGGTCTCGAAGCTGCGCGGCGAGCTCGACTGGATCGTGATGAAGGCGATGGAGAAAGAGCCTGCTCGCCGCTACGAGACCGCGAGCGCGCTGGCGCAGGACCTGAAGCGCTTCCTCGCCGGTGAGCCGGTGATGGCGGCGCCGCCGAGCAACACCTATCGCCTGCACAAGTTCGTCGCTCGCCATCGCAGTGGCGTGATCGCGGCGACGCTGGTCGCCGCGGCGCTGGTCGCCGGGCTCGCCGGAACGTTGTGGCAGGCGCGCGTCGCCGCTCAACAGCGCGACGCCGCGCGCGAAGAGGCCATGCGCGCCACCGCGCTCAACGATTTCATGGAGCAGATCCTGGCGGGGTCGGATCCCGAGGCCCAGGGCGGCGCGCGCGAGGTGAAGGTCATCGATCTGCTCGACCAGGCGTCGGAGAGAGTGGGCAGGACGCTCGCCGGCCAACCCGAAGCCGAAGCCGAGGCTCGCGGCGTCCTCGGCAAGACGTTCATCTCCCTGGCCGAGTTCGACAAAGGCGTAGCGGAGCTCGAGCGCGCGGTGGCGCTACGGGAGAAGGGGCCAGGACGCGACTCGGTGTCGCAAGCGACGTCCCTGCAGATGCTGGCTCGCGCGCACCGCGACGCCGGCGACTTCGATCGGGCCTTGTCGCTCTACCAGCGCGCCGCCGCTATCGTCGACGCCAAGGGTGACGAGGCTCTGGGCGAGCGCGCGAAGGCGCACTACCTGATCGGTCGAACGCTCGGTCAGGCGTCGCGCTTTCCCGAAGGTGAGCAGGAGCTCGACCGCGCGACGGAGCTGCTCGACCGGATGCCGGACGACGATCTCGGAACCCGCGCGCTGGTCCTTTCGGAGCGAGCCGACTTCGCCCGCTTCTGGACCAACGACGCGTCCTCCGCCGAGCGACTGTCGACCGAAGCGCTCGATCTCGCGCGCCGCAACGGCGAGCCGTTCCTCATCGCCGATGCGCTGGGGAACCTGGCGGTCATCAAGAACTACGCGGGCAAGCTCGACGAGGCGATCGCGATCTACGAGGAAGCGATCCCGCTCACGCGCGAGGTCTACGGCGAGCGCCATCCGCATGTCGCCGTGCGGCTCGAGAACCTCGGCGACGTCTACCGGATGCAGGGCAAGTTCGCTCAGACCGACGCGCTCCTCGACGAGGTGCTCGCGATCCGCGAGGAAGCATGGGGTGCGGACAGCCCCGCGGTGGCTCGCACCCGCGTCAACCGCGGCGTGGTTGCCCTGCAGCAGAACGACTTCGCGCGCGCCTCGCAGCTGATCGGTTCGGGGCTCGACTCGATCCGGACGCAGTCGGGCGGGCAGAGCCTCGACTACGCGCTCGTCGTGTTCGCTCTCGGCAAGGCCGAGGCGGGTCTCGGCGATCGCGCCAAGGCGCTCGGCCGCTTCGAGGAGTCGCTAGCGATCCAGGACGTGGTGGGCACGTCACCAACCGACGAGATGAGGCTACGAACGCTCCACTCGATGGCCGACCTCCACTGCGCGATGCGTTCGCGCGAGGAGACGCGCCGAACCGTAGAGACTGCAGTCGCGGCGCTCGACCAGGCCGCGCAAGGCCGCGGCAACGCGGACCATCAGAGATGGATCGAGACCTTCGAGAAGCTGCGAGCGGTGCGGCGTCTGACGCGAGCGACGGATCAGCCCCCTGCCGCTAGCTCCGCGAATGGTGTTTACCATTCGCTCGCTAGCGTCAATTCGGCGCCGCGGACGGCGCGGGCAACGCGAGCGCGATCAGCTCCTGCTCCTCGGTGCGTCCGCCGACCGGGACCACCACGTACTGTCTGCCCCCGACGACATACGTCATCGGCGCGCCGCCCACCGCCTTCGGAAGCTGGAAGCGCCACAGCTCGTCGCCGGTAGCCTTGTCGAACGCCATCAACCAGCCGTCGCCCGGGGCGCGGCGATCGGTCGAGCCGGGCTTGGCGACGGCCTGCGCGACGAAGAGCAACGTCTTGGTCGCGAGCGGCCACCCCGGCACCAGCCCCGAGATCGGCCAGGCGCCCAGCTTGGGCAAGTCGAGGCCCGCAAGCGCGGGATGATCGCGCGGTCCGTCGCCGAGCGGCACCTGCCACGCGATGGTGCCCTGGTTGAGGTCGATGGCGGTGAGGCGGGTCCAGGGTGGGTTGATCAGCGGCAGGCCCTGAGGACCGAGCACCTCGACGAACTGCGGCATGTAGCGGAGATCGGAGACCTGACGCCCGGACGGTGGCGAGAGCCCCATGGTGCCGAGTCGCGTCTGCGAGGGCACGAACAGGAGGCCGCTCGAGGGATCGAACGCCGCGCCACTCCAGTTGGCGCCGCCGGCCTGGCCGGGTAGCTGCACCATCGCCCGCTTGCCGTCGGCACCGGCCACGATCGGCGGCGTGAAGAGCGGTCCGCCCACGACTTGCGAGAACGTAATCAGCGCTTCCTTCTTCAGCTCCGGCGTGAGGTCGAGGAGGTCGCTCTCGACCAGACCCTGGCGATCGAACGGGGGCGGCTTGGTCGGGAAGGGCTGGGTCGGCGCGGTCCATTCACCGGGTACCGTGCTGGCCGCCACCGGACGCTCCTCGATCGGCCACAGCGGCTTGCCGGTGGCACGCTCGAACACGTAGGTGAACCCTTGCTTCGAGACCTGGGCCACCGCCTTTACCGGGCGGCCGTCGACGGTAACGTCGACCAGGTTGGGAGCGCACGGGAAGTCGTAGTCCCAGAGGCCGTGGTGCACCGCCTGGAAGTGCCACTTGCGCTCGCCGGTGCGCGCGTCGAGAGCGACCAGGCTCTCGGCGTAGAGGTTGTCGCCGTGACGATGGCCGCCGTAGTAGTCGCTCGACGGTGTGGCGAGCGGCAGGAAGACGAGGCCCAGCTCCTCGTCGCAGCTCATCCACGACCACACGTTGGTGTTGCCGGTGTAGCGCCACGAGTCCTCGAGCCAGGTCTCGTTGCCGGGCTCGCCTGCCTGGGGCACGGTGTGGAACACCCACTTCTTCTTGCCGGTGCGCGCGTCGTAGCCGCGCACGTGGCCTGCCGGCATCGCGTTGGTGAGGCCGAAGTCGTTGACCGTCATGCCCATGATCACGGTGTCGCCGCAC
>DATAFT010000018.1:0-3811 GCA_036257295.1 Thermoanaerobaculia bacterium | reverse complement strand
CGCGACAAGCTCGCCTTCGTCACCTACGCCGGTCTCGCCGCCGGCCCCGAGGAAGTGCGCCGGTTGCCGGTGCACACCGCGCACGGTCTGGTGGCGCTCGGCGAGCTCGCCGAGATCCGCGAGGCGCCCGGGTTTCGCATGGGCCTCGCCCGCTACCAGGGATTCGAGGTCGTGTCTCTCCGCGTGGTCAAGCAACCCAGCGCGGAGACGCTCAACGTCTCCCGCGCCGTGCGCAGCCTGGTGCCCGAGCTCCAACGGGCGCTGCCGGAGGGCATGTCGCTCAACCTGTTCTACGACCAGGGGGACCTGGTGCGTCACGCGCTCGGCGGTGTCGGCCGCGCGCTCGCGATCGGCGGGGTGCTGGTGGCCCTGGTCCTGATCGCGCTGCTCGGGAACCTGCGCGCCGCCGCCATCGTGCTCCTGCTCCTGCCGCTCGCGATCGTCGGCAGCTCCATTCCCCTCTACCTGATGGGCGAGGGATGGAATGCGATGACCCTGGGTGGCCTCGCCATCGCCGTCGGCCTGCTGGTCGACGCAGGGGTGATCATGGTCGAGAACCTGGCGCATCGGCTGGCGAGAGCGGGAGCGGATCGACACAGCGAGGCGCGCCGGGCCTTCATCGCGGCCGCCGCCGCCGAGGTGGCGCCGCCGATCGTCACCGCGGTGCTGGTGATCCTCGTCGTGTTCATTCCACTGCTCGCGCTGGGTGGTATCGCCGGTCGCCTCTACGCGCCGCTGGCGGTCGCGGTGGCGGCGGCGATGGCGATCTCGCTGCTGCTCGCGCTCACCCTGGTTCCAGCGCTGGCGGAGCGGCTGCTGCCGGCGGGCGGGGCGCTGGTCGAGCCCCGCCTGGTCTCGCGACTGAAGAACGCCTACCGCCCGCTGCTCGACGGCGCCCTGCGCCGCCCGCGCCTGGTGTTGGTCGCCGCCGCCCTGGCGGCAGCCCCCGCGCTTCTCCTCGCCTTTCGTCTCGGCACCGACTTCCTGCCGCCGCTCGAGGAGGGCGCGCTGCTGGTACAGACGATGTTGCCCTCCGACGCCAGCCTGCCGGCGGTCGACAGCGCCAACCGTGCGCTCGAGGAGCGCCTCGCCGCGATGCCGGGCGTGCGCGCGTCGTACCGGCGCACGGGACGGGGCGAGCTCACCGAGGACCCGATGCCCCACTACATCTCGGACGTCCTCGTGGTGCTCGAGGATCCCGGCGGCGCGGCCGACGTCGAGGCGCGGATCGAGGCGGCCTTCGACGAGCTCCCGTTCGCGGCCGAGCTCACTACGCCGATGGGCATGCGCATCGCGGAAGGCATCGGCGGCACTCCCGCGGACATCCAGGTCGAGGTCTTCCACCCCGACCTCGACGAGCTGGTGAGCCGCGAAGTCGAGATCCGCGAGCGGCTCGAGCGTGTCGACGGTGTCGCGTCGGTCAGCGCCGACACCGGCGCTCCGCTGCCGCGCTGGCGGGTGGTGCCCGACGACGAGGCGCTGCGGCGTCTCGACGTGCCGCGCCAGCTCGTGTTCGACACCGTGACCGCGGCGGTGCAGGGAATCGCGCTCGCACCGCGCTTCGCCGGCGCGCAGCGGATCGATCGCGTGCTGCGCTTCCCCAACGACGGCCGGCTCACCGCGTCCGGCCTCGCTCGCCTGCCGCTGGTGGTCGAGGAGGGCGTCGTGATCGAGCTCGGCCAAGTGGCGCGCATCGAGGAGGAGCCGACCCCGGCGATGATCCGTCGCAAGAACGGTCAGCGCCGCCTCGGCTTCAACGTGCGCACGCAGGGTGATCTCGGCGGCACCGCCTCGCGCATCGAGGCGGCAATGCGCGAAATCGAGCTCCCAAGTGGCGCTGCGGTCGGGATCTCCGGCAAGGTCGAAGAGGCGCGCTCGACCCAGCGCCGCCTGCTGGTCGCGAGCGGGGTGTCGATGGTCCTCGTGCTTCTGCTCCTGGCCGGCGCCCTGGGGCGCTGGCGCGAGGTGGCGATCATCGTCGCCACGCTGCCGGTCGCGTTCGCCGGCGGGCTCTACGCGCTCGCGCTCGCCGATCAGACCTGGAACGCGAGCTCGATCGTCGGCGTGATCGGCCTCTTCGGCGTGGCGGTGCAGAACAGCCTGGTGCTGATCACGCAGACGCGCGGGCTGCTCGCGAGCGGTGAGCCGTTCGACACGGCACTGCGCGAGGCCTCGGTCGGGCGGGTGCGGCCAAAGCTCATGACCGCCGGCGCCGCGATCCTGGGACTCCTTCCCATGCTCTTCGGTTTCGGCGGATCGGAGCTCGAGCGCCCGCTCGCGATCGTCATGATCGGCGGCCTGCTGACGTCGACACTGTTCACGCTGTTCGTTCTGCCGAGCGTCTACGCGCGTTTCGCTCGACCAAGGTGAAGACTGTCGGAGGCCGGCCGGCAGCTACCGTCGACCGTTATCATCGATGACGGCGTCAACACCCCGGCGCTCGCCGTCTCGACCCTGTGGGTCGCGATGAGCGCCGACAGACCCTTTTTCGCACGGAAGCGACTATTGTCTCCTTCCGGACCCGAATCCTGCTGCGCCGCAGCTTGACGCCACAATGAGTGCTGACTTGCCTTCCATCGAGGTTCCGGTCCGCCTCGGCGCCGCGTTCGTCGTTTTCGCCGTGATGATGGTCTGGGAGATGGCGCAGCGTTTCCGCGCGCCGCGCGTCGCCCGAAACCCACGCTGGTTCGCCAATCTCCTCCTCGTAGCCACCGATGTCGTAGTGGTTCGCTTGGTGCTCCCGGTCGGCCTCGTCGGTGCGGCGCTGTGGGTCGAGGGGCAGGGCTGGGGCCTCCTGCCTGCTCTCGGCGTACCCCGACTTCTCGCGAGTGTGATCGCCGTGGTCGTGCTCGATCTCGCCGTGTACGGGCAGCACGTCCTGTTCCACTCCGTCCAATGGCTGTGGCGTTTTCACCGCGTGCACCACGCCGATCACGACGTCGATGTGACTACGGGTCTGCGCTTCCACCCCGTCGAGATCCTGCTGTCGTTGGGCTGGAAGCTGGCGCTGGTCGCCACTCTCGGCATCCCAGCCGAAGCAGCTCTGGCCTTCGAAGTTCTGCTCAATGCGACCTCCATCTTCAGCCATGCGAACGTCACCGTTCCCGCCGGGCTCGATCGTGCGCTGAGGCTGGTCCTCGTCACCCCCGACATGCACCGCATTCACCACTCGGTGGAACGCGTCGAGCATGGCAGCAACTTGGGCTTCAACGTGACCTGGTGGGATCGGATCCTCGGCACCTACCGTGCCGAGGCATCCGCTGGCCGGCGAGACCTGCGCCTCGGATTGCCGGAGTTCCCGGAGCCGCGAGTGCAAGGCATCGGCTGGCTGCTGGCGCTGCCGTGGCGGCGACGATCCGTCGTGCGCGACGCTGCCGCCAACCCGCGCTGATCGGCGCGCTATGCTACCGAGAGCTCTTGCGTAGCCGCGTTCGCAGCGACTCGGAGGAACATCGATGAGCAACCCATCATCGGTCTCGGGCTCCTGCTTCTGCGGTTCGGTGCGGTTCGAGGTGGACCTGCCCACCCTTTTCTGCGGGCACTGCCATTGCTCGATGTGCCGCCGCAGCAACGGCGCCGCCTTCGTCACCTGGTTCGCGGTTCCGTACGGGCAGTTCCGGCTGCTGCGGTCGGCGACACTGGTCCGGCATCGCTCATCCGAGGAAGGGAGCCGATCGTTCTGCGGCAACTGTGGCAGCCCGCTTTTCTGCGAGAGCTCCCGCCACCCCGAGTACATCGACATCACGCTGGCCAGCATGGAAGGCTCGATCGATCGCGCCCCTACGGCGCACCTCTTCTACGACTGCCGCGC
>DATAFT010000645.1:0-10469 GCA_036257295.1 Thermoanaerobaculia bacterium | reverse complement strand
GGATGCCCAGGGTTCACGGAGGTAAGGACGAATGTCGGTGAGCCAGATCCCCACCATCCAGGAATTGGTGCGCGCGGCGCGCACCAATCTCGATCAGAACGTCTGGGACTACCTGGTTGGCGGCGCAGAGACCGAGACCACGCTGCGGCGCAACCGCCAGGCGATCGACTCTCTGGCGCTGCGCTCGCGCATCCTGCGCGACGTCTCGGCGGTGCGCACCGAGATCGAGCTGCTCGGCCACCGGCTACGCATGCCCGTCTTCCTGCCGCCGATCGGATCGGTGCAGGTGTTCGGCGCCGGCGGAGGCGCCGCCGTCGCCCGCGCGGCCGAGCGGTTCGGGACCCTCCAGTTCCTGTCGTCGGTGTGCCTGCCCGAGCTCGAGGAGGTAGCGGCGGCGTCGAAGGCGCCCAAGGTCTATCAGCTCTATCTCCTCGGCGACACGGCGTGGATGGAGGAGCGTATCCGGCGCGCCATCGCCGCCGGCTACACCGCGTTCTGCCTCACCGCCGACACCCAGGTCTACAGCCGGCGCGAGCGCGACCTGCTCAAACGCTACATCCCGGGATCGGGACGCCAGGCGGCCGCGGTCGGTGACTTCATCTGGCAGGCGCGCATGACCTGGGACACCGTCAAGCGGATCAAGGACGGCTTCGACATCCCGCTGGTGATCAAGGGCATTGCCACGGCCGAGGACGCCGGGCTCGCCCTCGAGCACGGCGTCGACGTGCTCTACGTGTCGAACCATGGCGGCCGTCAGCTCGACCAGGGACGCGGTTCGATCGACGTGCTGCCCGAAGTGGTGGCGGAGGTGAGAGGCCGCGCGCCGGTGCTGGTCGACGGCGGGTTCCTGCGCGGAAGCGACGTGGTCAAGGCGGTGGCGCTGGGCGCCACCGCGGTGGGTGTCGGCCGGCTCGAGTGCTATGGGCTGGCGGCGGCGGGCGAGGACGGGCTGGTGCGCGCGCTCGAGATCCTCGAGCACGAGATGACGATCGCGATGGCCCTGATGGGAGCTGCGAGCCTGACGGAGCTGGACCCTCGTTGCGTCACCACTGGCGTCCCCGTCTGCGACTCGCACGTGGTGAGCGCTTTCCCGCACCTCGAGCTCGACCGCTGGCGCTATTGAGTCCGAGCCGCTCGGCTGAGAGGCTCAGCCGCTCGTCGCTGCTCTCCAGGTGAGCACTTCGTCGGCGCTCTCGTCGTGCTCTTATCTATCGAAAAATGGTAATATCTCCCTGCTGTGTCGGAGGAGGCCCGGTTGGTCATCCCCGATCTTCAACGGATCGGGAAGTACGACGTTCTCGAGCGGATCGCCGACGGCGGCTTCGCGACCCTGTACCGCGGTCGCGACCCGTTCCTCAAGCGACTGGTCGCGATCAAGGTGTGCGCGTCCGACGACGCGGAGCTGCGCCAGCAGTTCCTGCGTGAAGCCGAGATCGCCGGCAACCTCGATCATCCCTCGATCGTCCGCACCTTCGACTTCGGGTTCGATCCGGTCGGTCCGTACCTGGTGCAGGAGTACCTGCAGGGCGAAGACCTCTCCTACTTGATCGCTCATCGCGTTCGGCTGTCGACGCGGCGCAAGCTCGACCTCCTGGTCCAGATCGCGGAGGGGCTCGGCTACTCCCACGATCGCCTGGTCCTCCACCTCGACGTCAAGCCGGGCAACGTGCGCGTGCTCGGGCGGCGGCAGGCGAAGATCCTCGACTTCGGCATCGCGCGACTCGCCAACAGCGGCGCGCCGACGACTGGAGCGATGGTCGGCACCGCCGGCTACGTGGCTCCCGAGCAGGTGATGAGCAAGACGGTCGACGCGCGGTCGGACGTGTTCGCGTTCGGAGCGCTCGCGTACGAGCTACTCACCTTCGCGCGTCCCTTCGCCGGCGGCACCATCGGCGAGCTGCTCAAACGCGTGCTCGCGTCCGAAGCCGAGCCGATCACGCGCCACTGGCCCGACTGCGACGAGGCCCTCGCCAACCTGGTCGGTCGTTGCCTGCGGCGCGATCCGAACGGGCGCTATCCCAGCTTCGAGCTGCTGCTGACGGAGCTGATCGCGATCCGCGACAGCTATCCCGAGGTCGAGCCGATGTCGGAGCCGATCGCCCCCGAAGCCGCGCCGGCGTCGCCGGGACGGCACAGCGACGCCAACGACGATCCAAGCCGCACCGTGGAAGTGGCGATCCCTTCGCATGCGGAGGCCGACCGCGTCGAGAGCGCGGCCGTCGCGTCGTCCTCGGCCGAGCCAACGCCCGCGGACACCATTCCACTGGGGGCTTCCCCCGCGACCTCGAAGCGGCGTGCCGCCGGTTCCAAGAAGACGTTGATCCTGGGGCTGGCCGCGGCGGCCACCGTGGTGGCGATCGCGATCGCCGTGTTCCTACCTCCGCCCGAGCCGATCGCCGCCGCCGAGCCGGCCGCGGCCGACGTCATCGTGCCGCCGCGATCGAGCGGGCCGGCGCCGGGACTCCTGGTGGTCACCGCCGCGCCCTGGGGCCAGGTGACGCGCCTCAGCGGCGCCGACGGCACGCCGGTCGAGCTCCCCAACGAGCACACGACCCCACTCCGACTCTGGGTCGCGCCGGGCCTGCACCACGCCGAAGTCACGCTCGCGGGGGGCGCGGTCGCCACCTGCGCCGTCGACGTCGGCACCGGTGGCACTCATCTCTGCGCCGCGACCGCGGTCGAGGAAGGAGCCGTTCCCGGCGGAACCGACTACTTCAAGGAGATGGGTTGGTGGCAGTAGGGCCCCGCCGCTCCCGGCGCTCGCTGCTGGCCTCGACGCTGGGAGTCGCCACCGTGGCGGCGACGCTCGTGAACGCGCGGCCCGCGGCGGCTCAGTACCTGAACGCTTACAAGGCCGGTCTCGACGCGATCGAGGCCAAGGATTGGGAGCGCGCCGAGAGCTCGATGAGCGAAGCGCTCGCCGAGCGTGGCGAAGAGAAGATGAAGCTCCCCGTCAAGCTCTTCATGCGGCCCTACCTGCCCCACTTCTACCTCGGCTACATCCGCTTCGAGCGTGGCGACTGTGCCGGCGCGCTGGCGGCGTGGGCCGAGTCGGAGCGGCAGGGCGTGTCGTCGCGCCTACCTGACTTCGACTTCGCTCGCCGCGGGCGCAAGAGCTGTGAGGAGCGCGACCGCGAGCAGGTCGCGGCGCAGGCGCGTCGAGCGGCGCAGCAGTCGCTGGCGCGCTCGGCGGTGGCTGGTGCGGCTCTGCTCGAGCGCTCGCGCGAGCCGCAATCGCGCGGGCCGTGGAGCCAGGGCGATCCCTCGCCGGCGGCGCGTCACAGCGAGGGTCTCGAGTCCCTCGAGCAGGCGCGCCAGCTCCTCGGCGCCGCCACCGCCGACGCGATGGCGATCAAGCGCGGCGAGGCGTTGATCCGCAAGGCGGATCAGGCGTTCGCCGACGCCGGCAGCGCCTTGGATCGGCTCACCGAGTCGACGCGGCTCGAGCTGTTGGCGAAGGATCAGGGCATCGAGGCGCGCGTCGCCGAGGCGACAGCCGCGCTGGCCGCCACCACCTACCTCGCGCCCTACCCGCGAGCCGTACGCAAGGCCCGAGCGGACCTCGAGGGGTTGGTGGCCGAGGCAGGACGCCGTGACGGCGTGCCGAAGGCCCATCTCGACGGGCTCGCGGCGAGGCTCGAGAACTCGATCGAAACGCTCGGCAAGCTGACCGAGGCGCCTCCCGCTCTGCTCCAGCAGGCGGCCGCGGCCTATCTCGACGGGCGCCATGGCGACGTGGTGGCGGCGCTCGGCGGCGCGCGCCTGGGCGAGCGCCGCGCGCGGGCCCACGCCAGGCTGCTGCTCGCGGCGTCGCGCCACGCGCTCTACCTGGAGGGTGGCGAGCTCGACGACGAGCTGCGCTCGGCCGCGGTCGACGATGCGCGTGCCTGCCGCCAGGAGGACGAGACGCTGGCCCCCACGCCGCGCTTCTTCTCGCCGCGCTTCATCGTCTTCTTCGGCGAGAGCGTCGCCACCCCGGCGACGTCGCCAACATCATGACTAGGGACTGATAGGCACCATGCATCGCGCCGTCCTCGGCGCCAAAATAGTCAAGATCAGGAAAGTGCTAAACAGCACTTTCCTGAGCTAGTGCACCGCCCGACCCGGGGTCGGCGGCTCGGGCGCGTCGAATGCGTGCGACAGCACGAAGAAGTAGGCCGCGGCGCGGTCGTCCTCGCCTTCGGAGATCAGCTCGAAGACGAACTCGTCGTCGTGGTCGCCGCGGTATCCCTGCACGTAGGAGACCGCCTCGGCCTTGATCACCAGCTCACCGAGGAGGCGCTTGCCGCGGATGAGCTGGCACAGGAAGGCATCGGGACCCTCGTTGGCGAAGTGCCAGTGCAGGTCATCGTCGTCGTAGAGCACGCTGTCGGCGGTGCCGGCACGCACGATGCAGTTCGGATGCAGGACCAGCCAGCGCCAGAACTCGTCGAAGGCGAGCGTGGGCGAGTCGTGCTCGCGGGCCTCGGTCTCGGCAGCCATGGGCCTATCTTACGCGGTGCGCCCGCCGGAGCCGGTGTTAACATCGCCGCCGCTCGCGCGAGGCCGAGCGTCGTTGGCGCCGGCCGCAAAGGAACACATGAAATTCGGAGTGCTGCAGTTCTTCAGCTGGCCCGAGCGGCGCGTGCCGCTCGAAACCGTGTACGAGCGCGCCTTCGATCGCATCCGGATCATGGACCAGAGCGGCTACGACGCGGTGTGGCTGGCCGAGCACCACTTCAGCTCGTTCTCGATCTGCCCCTCGATCCACATGATGGGCGTGCAGGTTGCGGCGCGCACCAGGAATCTGCGCATCGGCACCGCGGTCTCGCTGGCGCCCTTCTACCACCCGCTGCGACTGGCCGAGGAAGTGGCGCTGCTCGACGTGCTGTCGGGCGGGCGGGTCAACTGGGGGGCCGGGCGCGGCTACCAGATGACCGAGTTCCAGGCGTTCGGGGTGCCGCCCGAGGACAGCTATCCGCGCTTTCGCGAGAACGTCCAGGTGGTGATCGAGGCTTGGACCCACGAGCGGGTAAGCTTCAAAGGGCGGTTCTGGCAGTTCGACGACGTCGAGGTGCTGCCCAAACCCGCGCAGAAGCCGCACCCACCGGTCTGGCTCGCTGCCTCCTCCGCCGAGGCCATCAACTGGGCGGGCGAGAACGGTTTCTCGATCATGACGGATCCGCATTCGAGCCACACCCAGATCGGCGAGAAGCTCGCGTTCTATCGCGACGCGCTGGCACGCCAGGGTCACTCGATTGCTGGCCGCGACGTGCCGATGGCGCGGCTGCTCGCGGTCGCGCGCACGCGGGCCGAGGCCGAACGCATCGCGCGCGAGGGCGCGATCTGGACCGTGCAGAGCCACAAGAAGCCGGGTCTTCAGGGCATCGAGGTCAAGAGCGAGCTCAACCAGAAGCACTTCGCGGTGCCCGACATCGCGCGCGGCGGCAGCAGCGACGCCGTCGAGCGCTATCTCAACGGAGTGATGATCTACGGCACGCCCGACGAGGTGGTCGACGAGATCCAGCGCCTGCGCGAGGAGATCGGCATGGACTACCTGTTGTGCGCGCCGCTCTCGCACAGCTCCTTCGTGCTCTTCACTGACGAAGTGCTGCCCCGACTCGCCACGCTCAGCGCGGTCTGAGCGCCGTCCGGACCGTGCAAACCACCGACCCAACCGCCCGGCTCGATCGATTCCTCGCCAATCCGCGCCGCGGGATGTGGGGCATGGCCTTGCCCATGATGGCGGGGATGTCGCTGCACACCATCTACATGATCGCCGACCTCATCTTCGTCGGGATGCTGGGCGCCAGGGAGCTCGAGGCGGTCGCCTTCGACATGCCGCTGGTGTTTCTCGGGTTGGGCGTCACCTTCGGGCTCGGCAGCGGCGTGACCGCGGTGGTGGCTCGCTACGTCGGGGCCCGCGATGCGGCGGGCGCGGACCGCGCCGCCCAGAACGGGCTGCTGATGGGGCTGGTGCTCACCGCGATCTTCACCGTCGTGGGCGGACTGTTCGGGCACGAGTTGTTGGCGTCGATGGGCGTCCCCGCCGACCTCCTTCCCATCGCGTGGGAGTTCTTCGGTCCGATCGTCTACGGCTACCTGTTCCTGGTGCTGTCGGTGTTCTTCCGCTCGATCCTCGCCGGCGAGGGCGACATGCGCACGCCGATGATGATCCAGGGCGCCTCGACGCTCCTCAACATCGCGCTCGATCCGCTGTTCATGTTCACCTTCGGCCTGGGCGTTCGCGGAGCGGCCTATGCCACGGTGCTGTCACAGGCAGCCGCGGCGCTCACCTTCGTCTGGATGCTCTACCGCCGCGGGCGCTCCTACGTGCGCTTCGATCCGCGCGACTTCCGGCCCAGCGCGCGCCTGCTGGCCGACATCGCGCGGATCGGCGCTCCCGCCTCGTTCTCGTTCCTGATCATCGCGGTGTCGAGCGGCTTCTTCAACCGGTTGCTGATCGAGTACTCGCCGCAGGTGGTGGCCGCCTATCAGGTGGGCGGGCGGCTCGACCACGTGGTGATGCTGCCGATGATCTCGATCTCCACCGCGCTGGTGGCGATGGTCGCGATGTTCCGCGGTGCCGAGCGCATGGACCTGGTGCGCGACCTGGTCAACTACTCGATGCGCTGGGCGATCGGCATCGGCGCCGTGATGGCTCTCTTCTTCTACCTGCTGGCTCCCTACATGATGCGCGGGTTCAGCGACGAGTCGGCGATCGTCGTCGCCGGCATCGGCTACCTGCACTACATCGTCTGGAGCTACCCCTTCGTCGCCATCTCGATGCTGGCGAGCCGCATCCTGCAGGGGCTGGGCATCGGCTCGCCGTCGCTGATCCTCACCGTGATGCGCGTCATCCTGGTGGCCGCTCCGCTGGCCTGGGTGCTGGTCTACTTGTTCCACACCTCGGTCGCCGGTGTATGGCTCGCGATGCTGATCGGCGTGGTGGTCACCGCCGTGGTCTCGATGATCTGGCTGCGTGTCGGTCTGTCGCGCGCGGAGCGTGGCGCGCTCGGCCTGGCAGGCGGGGCTCGAGCGTCCGTCGAGACCGTGCCGGTCGCGTGAGCCTCGCGCGATCGCGATGATTCCGGAAGGCGACCCAGCGACCCGCAAGCAATCAAGCGTGCCGCGTGCGGGCTCGCGCGTGGGCAGTCGACTCGCTCACTATCAGATCGTCTCGCGATTGGGAGCCGGCGGGATGGGAGAGGTCTATCTCGCCGAAGACACCCGGCTCCATCGACGGGTGGCCTTGAAGCTGTTGCCCGAGGCCTTGACCTCGGATCCGGAGGCGACGCGGCGATTCCTGCGCGAAGCACGAACCGCAGCTGCACTCGATCACCCCAACATCTGCGCCATTCACGAGGTCGGCGATGACGCCGGGCGCACCTTCATCGTGATGCAGTACGTCGAAGGCGAGACCCTTGCCGCCAAGCTGGAGCGCGAGCGGCCGAGCTGCTCGGACGGCCTCGCGTTGGCGCACCAGATCGCCGAGGCGCTCGCCGAAGCGCACGCGCATCGGATCGTCTATCGAGACATCAAGCCGGCGAACGTCGTGGTCACTCCGCGCGGGCAGGCGAAGGTGCTCGATTTCGGCCTCGCCAAGCTGGTCTCGGAGACGCCGCACGTCGACACCCAGATCGCGACCGCGAGCCTATTGAGCACTCCCGGCGTGGTGGTCGGGACCGTGCCCTACATGTCGCCCGAGCAGGTGCGCGGCGAGCGCGTCGACGCGCGCACCGACGTCTGGAGCTTCGGGGTCCTGCTCCACGAGCTCATGTTGGGACGCCGACCCTTCGAGGCGAAAACCTCGCTCGAGCTCATGGCCGAGATCCTGATGCGGGAACCGCCTTCGCTCTCGGGCGCCGCCTCTCGATCGTCGACGCTCGAACGACTGGCGCGGAGGTGCTTGGAGAAGGATCCCGCGCGGCGATACCAGACGGCGCGGGAGCTCCTGCCCGACCTCGCGCAGGCGCGCCGAGAAGTGGAGGGAAGTCGGGTCGAGTCCTCGCCCGACGTGCCGGTCACGCCGATAACCGCTCCCGGGTCTCCGGCGTTGCCCGCCGCGCCGCTAGCGCCGTCGCGCGGAGCTGCGCGCGCACGCGTCGGTCTGGCTCTGCTCGTCGCCTTGATCGTGGTTGCGCTGGCTGCGACGTATCTCCGACTCTCGCGATCGAGCCCGTCGCTCGCCGCTCCCGACTCCGGCGCGAGCGCCTACGACGACTATCTGCGCGGCAAGGTTCTCGTCAGCGAGGAGAACCGGGACAACAACGAACAGGCGATCGAGCTCCTCGAGCGTGCCGTTGCGCGCGACCCCAAGCTCGCGCCCGCCTGGGCCGAGCTGGCGCGCGCCTACTACGGCAAGGCGTTCTATTACTCACCCGAGCAGGCGAAGCAGATCTATCTCGAAGCCAAGGTGGCGCTGGAGAAGGCGCTGGCGCTCGATCCGAACTTGGCCCTTGGGCACCACGTCCGCGGCCTGTTGTTATGGTCGCAAGCCAACCGCTTTCCGCACGAGCAGGCGATCCAGTCCTTCCGGCGCGCGCTCGCGATCGATCCCAACTTGTCCGACGCCCATCACGCGCTCGGGATGGTCTACATCCACGTCGGCCTGCTCGACCGCGCCCGTTCGGAGGTCGAGCAGGCCCTGGTGATCAACCCGGCCAATACGTTGGCGAGATTCCGACTGGGTGTGATCCACCTCTATCGCGGCGAGTACGAAGACGCGCTCGCCGTCTTACGAGGGATCGGGGACGAGATCAACCGATCGTTGGTGGACAGGACGATCGCCCAGGCCTACCTCCACCTGGGCAGAATGGACGAAGCGGCGGCGTTGGTGGAGGAGTACTTCCGCTCCTACCCGAGCGACGAGGGAGGCAGTCTCACCGCGATTCAGGCGATTCTCCTCGCCAAGAGCGGGAAGCCGCACGAAGCGGAGGAGTCGATCCGGCGTGCGGTCGAGATCGGACAGGAGTATGGACACTTCCATCACACCGCACACAACGTCGCGGCGGCGTATGCGCTGTTGGGCCGCGCCCACGAGGCGATCCACTGGCTGAAGGTGGCCGCGGAGGACGGTTTTCCCTGTCACACCTGCTACGACACCGACGCCTTCCTCGACAGCCTGCGCGCCGATGCGCGCTTCGTCGACTTCATGACGAAGCTGCGCGCAGCAGGAGCGCTTCGGAGCGGGCCCGTGAGTGCCGGTGAGCGAGTCTGAAGCCTTCGACGTAGTGGTCGTCGGCGCCGGCAACGCTGCGCTGTGCGCGGCGCTCGCCGCGCGCGAGCAGGGCGCGCGGGTGGCCGTGCTCGAGCGCGCCACCAAGCGCGAGCACGGCGGCAACAGCCGCTTCACCATGGCCTCGATGCGGTTCGCCTACGACGGCGTGGTGGACCTGATGGAGGTGGCGCCGCAACTGACCGCCGAGGATAGAGCTCGCGCCGACTTCGGCGCCTACACCGAGGCGCAGTACCTCGCCGATCTCGACTCGACCAGCGGCGGCCGCTGCGATCCCGACCTGGCGAGAGCTCTGGTGAGCGACAGCCGCGCCACCCTGCGTTGGATGGCGGGACAGGGCGTGCGCTTCGTCCCGCTCTGGGGCAACCAGTCCTTCGTCGGCGACGATGGGCGGCACCGGTTCTGGGGCGGGCTCACGCTGCAGGCCGCGCGCGGCGGCCCCGGTCTGGTTCTCGCGCTGCGCCGCGCCGCCTGCAAGGCGAAGATCCGGGTCATCCACGAGACGCGCGCCCTTGGACTGGTCCGCCAGCGTGACGGCATCGCCGGCGTGGAAGTGGAGCAGCGTGGCGAGCGCAGGCGCATCGGTGCGGGCGCCGTCGTTCTCGCCTGCGGCGGCTTCGAGGCCAACGCCGAGTGGCGGGCCGAGCACCTCGGCGCGCCGTGGCGATTCGCGAAGGTGCGCGGCACCCGGCACAACACCGGCGACGGCATCGCGATGGCGCTCGCCGCCGGCGCGCGGGCGGGCGGTCAGTGGTCGGGCTGTCACGCCGTCCAGTGGGACCGCTCCGCTCCCGACACCGGCGACCTGCGCGTGCGCCACGCGTTCCAGAAGCACTCCTATCCGCTCGGCATCCTGGTCAACGCCCGCGGCGAGCGGTTCGTCGACGAGGGCTACGACTTCCGCAACTACACCTACGCCCGCTACGGCCGCGCCGTGCTCGAGCAGCCGGGGCGTTTCGCCTGGCAGATCTTCGACGCCCGCACCACACCGCTGCTGCGCGACGAGTACGAGGCACCTCACGCGACGCGCGCCGACGCCGGCACCCTCGAAGAGCTGGCTCACCGCCTCGAGGGCGTCGATGCAGGGCGGTTCCTCGCCACGGTCGCGCAGTACAACGCTGCGGTCGACGAAGGTCGTCCGTTCGATCCGGCGCGCAAGGACGGGCGGCACACGCGCGGCCTCGCCGTCGAGAAGACCAACTGGGCGAATCGGATCGATCGCGCGCCGTTTCGCGCCTACGCTGTCACCTGC
>DATAFT010000626.1:0-4341 GCA_036257295.1 Thermoanaerobaculia bacterium | reverse complement strand
CAGCCGGTCGGGCTCGCGATAGGGGAGCGGGCGCAGCAGCACCGAATCGACCACGCTGAAGATCGCCGTGTTGGCGCCGATGCCCAGCGCCAGCGTGACGACGACGAGCGCGGAGAAGGCCGGGTTGCGCGTCACCCGGCGCAGTGCGTGATGAACGTCGCGGGCGATCATCTGGGGAGATTACGCTCGCCACGACGTTCTGGTTACCGTGAAGAGTGCGCCGCCACCCGCGATGGTCTCGGCGTCGAGCTGCAGCCGGCGATCGCGCGCCGCGACCAATCCGCGCCAGAGCTCCACCCAGGCCGCGAAGACCTCGGGCGCGGGGTGATCGACGCCGCGCATCAACCGGAACCCCTGCTGGCGCACGACGCCGGTGGCGCCGTCGGCGCCGCGGCCCTCGATCTCGACGTCGTCGCCCTGCCCCGCGAGCAGCATGGCGAGCTGACCGAGGAAGTCCCTGCCGCCGCCCAGCATCTCGACGACGCGATCGTGGTAGTGCATCCCGATCAGCCGCGCCGACAGACCCGTGAGATGGAGACCTTCCGCCGGCCCGAACAGCTCGACGGCCACCGGCAGCGCGGTGCGCAGGTAGTCCATCGCGTAGTTGCGATAGGCCTTGCGCAGTCGCTCCTCGGGCCAACTCGTGCTCTCGAGCACCGGCGCGCGAGCCGGGTCGAAGTCGGGAGCGTCCTCACCCGGTGAGAAGCGCAGGCGCTGGTCGGGCTCGAGCGCGTGATCGCGCTCGACGTAGTAGCCCTCCAAACCAGGCTGGCCGTCGACGGTCTGCTTGGTGCAGACGAACCCCAGTCGAGGGTTGCCGAGCAGGACGCCGTTGTTGCCGTGCCAGCCGCGCAGCATCGCGCGCGACACTTCGCTGGGGATGCCGCAGATCGCGGCACCGTCGAAGATCCAGCGCGGCGGCGGATAGCGCACCCACGACTTGCGATCGCTCTCGGCGATGAACTCGACCTTGACGCCGCCGACGTGATTGGAGAGGTAGTGGTACTGCGCGCACGCCACCGCGTGCGGCAGGTCGCGCAGCCCCAGCTTGTCGAGCCCGGGCAGGAACTTCTCGAGCTGCTGGCGGCGAAAGATCCTGAACACCAGCTCCGCCGCCGGCGCCGCGCCGAGCCTCGACACCACCATCAGCAGGAGGCCGGTGAGCCAACGGTGGTAGAGCTCGGCCGTGGCCTGGAGCGCGGCGGCGTCGGGCTCGATTCTCGATCGATCCATGATGGTCGGGTTTTCGAGAGCCGTCATCCTATCGCCCGATGGAATTCACGCCGGTGTGATGGAGGTTTGCGAGAGAATGCCGGCGATGGCTGCTCGTTCTTGGTCTGCCCGTTCGGTGACCGTCATTCTCGTCTCGATCGCGTGCGCCGCGGGCGCGCTGATCGTGGCGGGCGCCGCCGAGCCGCCGCCGAGCGAACCCTCCTACGAGATCGCGGTCGGGGCCGCGGCCGGCAAGAAAGAGGTCGGATCGGACCTCGAGGTCTTCGTCGGCGATCAACGAGTCGAGTCGGTCGAAAGGCTGACGGGGGCGATGGCCGGGCCACTGCGCGTGGTTCTCTATCTCGACTATCCGAGCGCGCGTCCGGCGTCGGTGCAGGCACTCTCGACCGCGCTGGTCGAGCAGAGCGAGCGTCTCGCGTCGATACCGGGCCTCGAGATCGTCGCGGCGGACCCCGATCCGCAACCGATGCCGCGATGGCGCAGCCGCGAGGAGCTCGAGCAGATCGCAAGCCGCCTCGCGTTGCGCGACGCTCAAGTGGACGAGATCGAGAAACTGCGCTCGGAGTTCCTGAGCAGCCTCGCCGAGCTCGAGTTGGAAGCTCTGTCGGACCAACCAGCGCCGCCGCCCGGGCAGCCAGGTCCCATCGACGCCGAGACCGCGCGATCGATCGCGGAAGAGGCCCATCGCCTCGAGATCGAGCAACGACGCGAGCGGCAGGACGCGCTGCTCTCCTGGGTCGCGGCGCAAGGCCGCGCTCCCGGCCGGCGGCTGCTGCTGCTGCTCGACGACAACCTCGCGCTCGATCCGGCGGCGTTTTATCGGAGCCGGCTCACCGGCGCCGCCGTCCCTACCTTCGCCGGCGCGGCACCGTCGCTCGACTCGCTCTCGGCCACCCTGGCTTCCTACGGGTGGACCCTGTTCCCGATCGTGCCCGATCCGGCGGAAGCGGAGCGGCGTCTGCGGTACTCCCCGAGCGCCGAAACGCCGGTCGGCTTCCGCCTCGGGCTCGGCAAGAAGCGCGACGATGCCGAGCCGGGGGTCGACCTCGGCCTGGTCGCGCACGGGCTCGATGCGGTCGAGGGAGCGGCCCGACGCACCGGTGGTGAGCGCCTGGCGGATCTCGCGACGCTCTCGGATCGCATCGTGGCGTTCGGCGCGCGGCCGGTGCTCCGATTCCGCGCGCCCGAGCTTCCCGTCGGCGAGCTGCGTCCTCTCTCGGTGCGGTCGAGCGGCGGCGACGTCCTGGCGCCGGAGGTGATCGCGAGCGGAACGCCGATCGAGATCGCGGCGCTGCGGGCTCGCCGAGCGGTCGGCGGCGAGACGGTCGAAGGAGGGCTGGTGGTGCGCTCCGCGATCGAGTTCGACCCCGACCTGGTCGAGGAAACAACCAGCCGCTACGAAGCGACGGTCGACCTGGCCGACTTGCGCAAGCGGCGCGCCGGCCTCGAGCGCGCCAGCTTCCGCGTCACGCTCGCCATCCATGTCGACTCCGGCGAGGTGCTGATCAAGCACGACGTGATGCGCGACGTGGAGCTGCGCGGCCGCGACGAGTGGGTGCAGGAAGGCGATCTTCGCCTACCGTCGGAGACCGATGGCGCGGTGGTGCTGGTCGAGCTGCTCGAGACCGGAGACTGGGGCGATTCGTTCGCCGCGTTCGTGCGCCGGCGGTCGCCGTCATCCTCGCCGGAGTCGACCGCGGCGGCCGACGCGCCGCGGGCTGGCGCGCCCCGCCCCGGCACCATGCTGCCCGCGGCTCGCATGGTGCGCCTGGTGCCGCCGGATCGCAACGTGGTCTACGGCCGATCGCGCATCCGCGCCGAGGTCGACGCCCGGGTCAAGCGGCTGGTCTACATGCTCGACGGCAAGCGCGTCGCGACGCGACGCGGAGAACCCTGGGAGGTCCTGCTCGATCTCGGCGACAATCCTCGGCAGCGCATGCTGGTGGCTATCGCCTACGGTCCCAACGACGTCGAGCTCGGCCGCGACGGCCTGCTGCTGAACGATGCCGCCCGCGGCTTCGGCGTGCGCATCGTCGAGCCGCGATCGGGGCGCCGCGCCGGGCCGGTCGACGTCGAGGCCGCGGTGGATCTGCCGCAGGGCGCCACGCTCGACCGCGTCGAGTTCTACTGGATGGACCAGCTGGTCTCGACGGTGCGGCGACCTCCCTTCCGCCAGCGCCTGTTCATCCCGGTGTCGTCCTCCGCGGGATTCATCCGCGTCGCCGCGCGGCTGGTCGACGGCAGGGCGGCGGAAGACGTCGTGATGATGAACGCCGATCGCTTCGAAGAGCAGGTCACCGTCAACCTGGTCGAGCTCTACGTCGTGGTCACCGATCGCGCCGGCAAGCCGGTGCGCGACCTCGACGCGTCCGATTTCACGGTACTCGAAAACGGTCTGCCGCAGCGGGTCGAGACCTTCTCGCGCGCTGGTGAGCTGCCGATCACGGTGGGTCTCGCGCTCGACTCCTCGCTCAGCATGTTCGTCCAGATGCCGGCGCTGCAGCAGGCGGCCGCGAGCTTCGTCGACGGCCTGATCGAGCAGCGTGATCAGGCGTTCCTGATCGGGTTCGGCAACCAGCCGACGGTGGTGAGCGCGGCCACCGGCGACCTGAATCACGTCATCGAAGGTATCCGGTCGCTCGAGCCCACGGGCAACACGGCGGTCTGGGAGGGCGTCGTGCTGTCGATGCTCCAGCTCCAGGAGGTCGCGGGGCGAAAGGCGCTGGTGGTCTTCTACGACGGTGACGACGAGGACGAGGACTTCTCGTTCACCACTTCGCTCAAGATGGCGGAGAAGGTGGGCGTGCCCGTCTACCTCATCGTCATGAACAACGCGCTCGCCCGGAGCGGCCCCTCCGGGTTCACCACCAAGCACCGCGCCGAGCGGTTGGAGCGGATGGCTCGCACCGGTGGCGGTAAGGTGTACTACGTATCGACCGAGGCCGACCTCGGCGAGATCTTCACGTCGATTCGAGACGAGTTGCGCGCCCACTATCTGTTGACCTACTACCCCGACCCCCTTCGCGAGGAGAACGATGAGGGAGGCGGCGGCGAGACGGCTCCGAGCTGGCGCCCGATCGAAGTGCGGGTCGGTCGTCCGGGCCTCAC
>DATAFT010000623.1:0-2187 GCA_036257295.1 Thermoanaerobaculia bacterium | reverse complement strand
GCGCGGCCACGTCGCCGCGCCAGCCGGCCAGCCGCAGCACCTCCTTCAGGTCGTGACCGGCGAGCTCGCGCGCGGGATCGGCGATCCAGCTCCGCACGGTCTCGACCACCGCGTCGCGCATGCCGGGCTTGCGGAAGTCGGCGAAGACGACGTCGCCCTGCTCCACGGTTTCGAGCGCGACGCCCATCGCCGGCGTGCCGATCACCGCGAGATGGACGCGCGCCGGCAGACCGGCGATCGCCTCCAGCCACGCCGACGGCGAATCGAGCTCGCGCGCCGGCGCGATCTCGATCGCGGTCGACAGCGCGCCCTCGTTCTCCATCTCCTTGAGCAGCGAGAAGAACTCCATCTCGCGGTAGAGCGCGGCCAGCGCCGCCGGATCGGGACGCTCGTACACCAGCGACTGCGGATCGAAGTCGATCGGCAGATCGCAGGCGATGGTGGCGAGCTCCTTCGACATGCGGGCGTCGTCGGCGTGCTGCTGCAGGCCCTCGCGGTAGGTCTTGTGCTTGATCTCGGCGGCGTGCTCGAGCAGGTTCTCGAGCGACCCGTACTCCTGGATCAGCTTCTTCGCCCCCTTGTCGCCGATGCCCTTGACGCCCGGCACGTTGTCGATGGTGTCGCCGGTGAGCGCGAGCACGTCGGGGATCTGCTCCGGCGGCACACCGTAGTCTTCGACCACCATCCCGCGGTCGTAGACCTTGTCGCGACCGGTGTGAAAGAAGCTCACACGGTCGCCCACGAGCTGCATGAGGTCCTTGTCGGCGCTCACCAGCACCACCTGGTAGCCCTCGTCCGCCGCCTTGCAGGCGACCGTCCCGATCACGTCGTCGGCCTCGTAGCCGGCCATCTCGAGGATGGGGATCTTGAAGGCGTCGAGGGCCTGGCGCACGTACGGCATCTGCGCGCGCAGCTCGTCCGGCATCGGCGAGCGGGTCGCCTTGTAGTCGGCGAAGCGCTCCTTCCTGAAGGTGACGCCGCCGACGTCCCAGGCGATGCCCACCAGCGGCGGATCGTGCTCGCGCAGGAGCTTGCGCAGCATGTTGACGAAACCCAGGACGGCGTTGGTCTGGAAGCCCTTCGAGTTCGAGAGCGGCGGCAGCGCGAAGAAGGCGCGGAAGATGATGCCGTAGCCGTCGATCAGGTAGACGCGCTTGCGATCGGAGGGATCGGCGAAGAGAGACGGAGCGGCCGCGTCTTCGGTCATCGCGCCGGTCATGGTACACCGCGCCTCCCCGGCACGCTCCGCCGGTAGAATCGCGTCCAGTGCCTGCCACGCATTTGCGCTGCATCGGTCTGTTCCTCCTGGGTCTGGCGGCCGCGGGCTCGCGCGCCGCGCCGCCGCCCGAGGCCTACGCGCTGCGCAACCTCGGCTCGGCCCAGCTCGAGAACGAGCGACCCGCCGAGGCCGAGGCGACCTACCGCAAGCTGGTGTCGTTGGCGCCGCGCGACCCGCTCGGCCACGCCAACCTGGGGGTCGCCCTGCTGCGCCAGCAGAAGTTCGATGAAGCGTTGGCCTCGATCGACGCGGCACTGGCCCTGGCGCCGAAGCGCGCGGACCTGGTCGCGCTCCGCGGTGAAGTCCTGATGTGGAAAGGAGACCGCGACGCGGCGCTGACCGAGCTGCGCGCCGCAGCGCAGACGGCGCCCGACGATCTCGAGATCCTCTACCGGCTCTACCGTCACGCCTCCTCGATGCGCACGCCCGAGGCAGAGGAGGCCACCACGTTCGCGCTCGACCGGTTGGCCAAGCTCCGGCCCGAGAACCTCTTCGTCCTGTTGCGCGTCGGTCAGGCAGCGATCGAGAGCGGCGATCGCACGCGCGCGTCGGGCGCCTACCTGCGCGTTCGCGAGCTGGCGTGGCAGGCGCTGCCGGCGGCGCAGACGGCGGTGGCGTCGGTGATCGACGCGCTCGAGGCGGGCGATCTCGAGGCGGCGCGGCGGCCGGCGATCCTCATCCAGAACGTGATGCTGGTGACGCCGATGTTTCAGGGCGGGCTCAAGGAGCTCACCACCGGTGTGCAGGGCGTCGTGCTGGCGCGGTTCGTCGATGAGCCCCCGCCCACGACCTTCGGGCGACCGGTGCCGATCGAGCTGCGCGCCGCCGAGATCGAGGGCGCGGCCGCGGGCGCGAGCGGGCTGGTCACCGCGGATCTCGACGGCGACGACCAGCCCGACCTGGCGCGC
>DATAFT010000613.1:0-10175 GCA_036257295.1 Thermoanaerobaculia bacterium | reverse complement strand
GTCGACCAGACTGGTGACGCAGGCGCGATCCTCGTCGAGCTCGAAGCGGTCGAGCGGCGTGCTGTGGAGGAAGGCCCAGAGTCGCTCGTTGCGCGGTATGGCCAGAGCACCGAGCAGGAACAGCGCGGCGGCTCCCAGGGCGGCTACTACCCTCCGGCGCGGAGTCGACAGGCGGGCGGCGGCGAGCATGCCGGGCAACAGGAGGACGCCGGCGAGCAGGCGCAGCGTCGTCGCAGTGCCGAGCCGCTCGAGCAGCACGAATCCGGTGATCGCGCCGCCGGCGACGTTGCCGCAGATGTTGGCGAAGAGGAGCGAGCCGGTGCGTCGCCCCAGTGTGTCCATGCGCCGCGCCACCACCGCCTGCAGGAAAGGGAACGAAGCGCCCATCAGCAGGACGGGAACGCCCATGACCAGCAGCGGCGCCACCACGTGCACATAGAGCAAACGAGCGACGTCTTCCCGATTGGCGAGCGCGTAACCCATCAAGAACCCGTCGGTCGCGAAGTAACGCTCGACGAACGCCGCGATGCCGAGCGCGCGCGGCGGATGCGCGAGCGCCGCCACGCCGAACAGCGCCGCGGCGCCAACGCAGAACTGGAGCGAGAGGAACCAGAGCTCGGGACGGTCCGCGGGCGCGGCGACCCGCCGCGACCACCGCGCGCCCAGTGCCGCACCCAGCGCGAACAGCAGCAGGTACATCGCCAGCACGGTGGCGAAGGTGTACGAGTTGTTGCGCATCACCGCGTCGATGACGCGGAAGTAGACGACCTCGAGGCCGATCGCCACGGCGCCGGTCAATGCGTAGAGCGCGAACCAGAGCCAGGGAGTGGTCGACTCGGAGGGTGGTGGCGGGGTCGCTGCCGGAGTGGGCGCGGCCTCGACAGTGGCCGGTTGCGGCTCGCGCCACCGCCACCACAACAGGAAGACCAGCGCCGCCGCGGCCAGGTTGAGTGAAGCGGCGACGCGCACGGTGGCGACGAAGCCGAGCTCACCCATCAACCACCATCCCGCGATCGCGGCGCCGGTCGCGGCGCCGAGCGTGTTCACCGCGTAGAGCCGTCCCACCAACGGAGCGATCTCGGTCGCCGAGGGGACCACGCCGCGAGCGAGCAGCGGCAGCGACAAGCCCATCAGCGTGGTCGGGACCGCCAGCAGCAGGAAGTGGAACGCGACCATCGCCAGCGCGCCGTCGAGCCGCTCGACGAACCGGCGGTAGACGTCGTAGAGGAGCCATAAGCTCGACCATGCGTAGAGGCCGAGCGCGGCGTTCGACAACGCGAACACCAGCAGCGAGCCGCGCGGGCCGAGACGGTCGGCGAGCGCGCCGCCGAGGAGGTTCCCCAGACCGAGCCCAGCCATGAAGGCCACCACGACGGTGGTCGCGGCGAGCAGGTCGATGCCGGCGTGAAGAGAGAGCACGCGCTGCCACACGACCTGCAGGATCAGGGCGGACATGCCGGTGGCGGTGAACGTGGCGAACAGGGCGAGCCGCGTCGGACGTCGCACGGCGGCGAGTATAAGGACCGGTCGGACGGGGCTATGGTGCCGGCAACTAGCTCGGCCGCGCGGTTACCAGCCAGGTGGCGCCGTGCTGCGTCACCTTGCCATCCCGCGCGGTGCCGTCGAAGAACGCGCGCAGCGTGGAGCGCGCCTTCTCGACGGTCTGGGGCGGCGCATCCTTCAGTAGCGTCGCGCAGGGACCGATCTTGAGCAGGAACTCGACCGTGGGTTCGACCCTGCCGTCGCCGATGGCCAGATCGTCCTCGATCTCGGCCAAGGCGACATCGCGAAAACCCGCGCCGCCGAGGATCTCTTTCACTCGATCGGGATCGCCCATCGAGAAGGGACCGGGAGCGCCAGGCGGCGGAGGCGCGGGCATCGGCAGCACGGCAGCGAGGGCCTGAACCGGACCCGCCACCCAGGGGTTGCGTGCCAGACCTTGCCAGCACAGGACCGCGAGCCGCCCGCTCGACCGCAGCGCGCCGTGGAGGTTCCTGAAGGCGGCCACCGGATCCGCGAAGAACATGACGCCGAAGCGCGAGAAGACGACGTCGTAGGCGGCGCGCTCGATCGGCGCCACCTGAGCGTCTCCTTCGCGGAAGTCGATCGCCACCGCGCCCGCCGGAGTTGGACGGCGGCGCGCTGCTTCGAGCATCGGGCGAGACACGTCCAGTCCGACGACTCGGCCGCCGGGCGCCACCCGGCGCGCGATCTCCACCGTGGTCTGCCCGGTGCCGCAGCCGACGTCGAGCACGCTCTCGCCGGCGGCGAATCGCGCTCCGTCGAGCGCCTTCGCGCCGAAGGAGCCGATCATGCGATCGAGGATGTCCTGACGCTCGACCCACTGCGGTCCGGCGACTTCGTTCCAGTGGCGGATCTGCTCTTGGTTGCCGGCGCTCGCGGATGGTGTTGGTTCGGGCACGATTCTGTCCCTCAATGCAGCGTGAGCAGGTCGTCGACTGGGAACTTGTACTCGGCGCCGCAGAAGTTGCACTGCACCTCGACCGTCTCGTCGTCGCCGAGGATGCTGGGGTCGCGCGCCGCGAGCGCGCGCAGGTGCCCGCGGAACCGCTCGCGATCGCAGTCGCAGGTGAGGATCACCTGACGCTCCTCGAGCGTCTCCCGCTCGACCTCGCCGATGGCGTGATCGAGCAGAGCCCACGGTCCGCCGTCCTCGAGCAGGCCGCTCACCGAGGGCAGGTTGGGAATCCGTGTCTCGAGCCTACGCACCAGGTGAGGATCGGCGCCGGGCAGGGCCTCGACGATGAGCCCGCCGCCGACCACGACGCCGCTGGGGCGCGTCAGCACGCCGAGCATCACCGCCGAGCGGATCTGCTCGCTCTGCTCGAGGAAGTGAACCACGTTGCTGGCCACTCCGCCTTCGACCAGCGACACGCGGCTCTCGTAGTTGCGTGTCTTCATCTGCCGCACCACACGCAGCGTGCCGGCGCCGAGCTCCGGCGTCGCGCGCTCGTTGCCGGCGGGCCGCTCCGCCAGGTGGCGCTCCACCAGGCCGCGCACGCGACCGTGAGTGTCGGCCTCGGCGCGAAGGCGGCCGAGCGGGCCGTCGCCGCGCACTTCGAGCACGAGGCGCAGCGGGTCCTTCGAGACCAGTCGCGTCAACAGCACGGCGGCAGTGAGAAGCTGTCCGAGGCCGATCGCGGCGAGCGGCGAGAGATCGCGAAGGATGCGGGCTTCCTCGACCAGTGGTGTGATGTCGGCCAGCGCCCAGCGCAGATCGCCGTTCGCCGCGGTGCCGACGTGCAGTCGGCCGGCGATGCTGCTGGGAGACGAGTCCGACACGCCAGGTCAGAGTACACCACGGCGCGCCGTCCGCTGCGCCGACAGCAAGCGCCGGAGGGCGTGGTTCACCACGCCCGGAGGCAGCGCCGTCCGCGGCGCCAACAACATGACTAGCGGAGCGCATGGTAAACACCATGCGCGTAGCTAGTGCGGGCCGTACTCGCGGCGTTTTTTGGCGGCGAAGCGGCGCAGGAAATCGAGCATGGTGTCCTGCTCCTGGATGCCGATCCCGACCGGCCAGGCATCGAGCAGGAACGTCGGCACTCCCCGCACCCCAGCGGCGTGCGCCTCCGCGGTGCGGCGCTCGACTTCCTCGAGACCTCGTGCCCCCGGGGCCTCCACCTCGATGGAGGCACGCAGCGCGATGGCGTCGAGGGCGCCCGGCTCGTCCAGCGTTCGCGCGTCCTCGTAGACCCAGGCCCACACCGCCGCGCGCCAGCGCTCCTCGTTGCCGTCGGCCGCTCGAGCGAGGTCGAGCGCGATCGCCATCGCCGCGCGCGAGTCCATCCAGTGCGACGGCGTCGCGACCGGCACACCGAGCTCCCGCGACAGTCGCTCGAGGTTGCGCGTGCGCTCCGGCCCGAAGGTCTCGCCCCGCCGCCACGCCGTGATCTCGACCAGGTCGATCGGCAGCCAGTCGAGCACCACGCCGAGCTCGTCGAGCTCGGAGCCGAGGCGCCCGAGCACGCGGTGCGTGAAGTAGCAGATGGTCGACGAGAAGTCGTAGAAGACCGGCACGCGGACCGTGCGGAGAGCGGCCATGGGAGCTTGGACGCTAGCATGCGCCGCAACAACGAAAGGAGTCATCGTGATACATCCACGGTTCCTCAACCTGGTGGTCGCCGCGCTCACTCTGGCAGTCGTGTCGACGGCGCGACCGTCGCTGGCCGAGGTCGAGCGCATCAACGTGGAATCGCTCGGGCGCCTGCCTGCCTTTTCTCACGCCACCGTGGCCTCCGGCCAGCTGGTGTTCGTCGCCGGAACGCTGGGCACCGTACCGGGAACTCCGGATCTGGCGAGCGGTGGCGTCTCGGCGCAGACCAAGCAGGCGCTCGCGAACATCGATCGCATCCTCGACGCGGCGCGCACCGACCGCGCCAACGTCCTCAGCTGCACCGTGTACCTCACCGACATGACGAAGTTCGCCGAGATGAACGAGGCCTGGATTCCGTTCTTCGGCGATCGGCCTCCGGCGCGCGCCACCATCGGCGTGCAGGCGCTCGCGCTGGGCGCCGCGGTCGAGATCGAGTGCATTGCGCAACGGACGGTGACGACCGCTGGCTGACGCCATCGGGTCCCGAATTTGTGGGGGTGTAGGATCGCGCCCGCTCCCCGATGACTTGCCTCTTCACCCTGCTCGGCCTGCTGGTGCTCGGCATCTTCGTCGGCCCATGGGTGCTGCTCGGGTTGCAGCACCGGCGACAACGTGAGCAGAGAGCGCGCGTCGACGATCTGCAGACCGAGCTCGCCCGACTGCGCGCGAGAGTCGACCAGGTGCTCGCCGCGAGCAGAACGGCGCCGGCGAGCGCGCCGCCGACCAGCACGACTACGGCGACCAGCGCGCCGGCGCTCGCCACCGCCGCGCCGCCGGTCGAAGTCGCGCCGCAGCGCCCGGTGGAAGCAGACCTGGCGCCCCAGATCGAAGGCACCCTCGCGCCGCCGACCGCCGCCCCCGCTGCTCCCGCGATGGACGCGGCGACGATCGCCGGCGCTGCCGCGGTGGGTCTGCCCGGCTCGCCTCTCACCGAGCCGCCACTGCCACCGCCGAGCGCGCCACCGCCGCCGCCTCCGATCGGAGGCGACGCCGCAACGCCGCCTTCCGGTGAAGGGCGCGGACCGACCATCGACTGGGAGCGCTGGATCGGAGTGCGTGGCGCCGCCGTCCTCGGCGGCATCGTGCTCGCGCTCGCGGGCATCCTGTTCGTGCGCTACAGCATCGAGCACCGCCTGATCTCGCCGACGCTGCGGGTCGCGATGGGCATCCTGTTCGGACTCGGCGCCATCGCGTGGTCGCTGCGATTGCGCTCGCGCGCCTATGGCATCACCGCCGACGCGATCGCGGGCGCGGGGATCGTCCTGCTGTACGCGGCACTATGGGCGGCGCACGCGCTCTACGGTTTCATCGGCGCGGGTCCGGCCTACGCGCTGATGAGCCTGGTCACCGTCACCTGCGGCGTGCTGTCGTGGCGCAACGCGTCGATGCTCATCGCCGTGCTGGGCCTCGCCGGCGGCTTCGCGACGCCGTTCCTCATCGCGGCCAAAACCGACAACCCGATCGGGCTGTTCGGGTACGTGCTGTTGCTCGACCTCGGACTGATCGCGCTGGCGCGCCGGCGCGGCTGGTCGGCGCTCGCGCTGCTGGCGTTGCTCGGCACCATGTTCTATCAGGCGTTCTGGGTGCTCACGCGGATGCGCGCCGAGAGCGTGCTGTTCGGCCTCGCGATCCTCGGCCTGTTCGCTCTGGTGTTCGGCTTCGCGGGCTGGGCGCGCGGGAGAACAGCCGAAGAACAGCCGCACCGCGGCTGGCTGGTGGCCGAAGGAGTGGGACTCCTCGCCCCGTTCGGGTTCGCGCTCTACTTCGCCGCGCGCGCCGACCTCGGGCCGCGGCTCTACCCGGTCGCGGCGCTGCTCCTGATCCTCTCGCTCGCCGCGCAGTGGATCGCGCGGCGGAACGCCGGCGCCGACGTGCTGGCGTCGGGGGCCGCGGCTGGCTCGATCGCGGTCGTGCTGGTGTGGTCCTGGGAGGTGGAATGGACGCGGAGTCTGGTGTGGGAGCTGGTGGCAGTCTGCGTGGCGCTGGCTGCCGCCTTCCATCTCTTCTTCGAGCTCGACGTCCGCGCTCCGGGCGTGGTGCATACCACGCCCTCCGCGCCGGTTGCTATCGGCGGCGAGGACGCCGCGCGACGACCTTCGAGTCTCTCGATCCTGGTCGCTGAGGCGGGGTTCCTCGGCCTCCTCATCCTCGACTCGTACTCGTCGCTGGATTCGCCGTGGCCCTGGGTCGTGGGCTTCGTGCTGATCGCCGCTCTCCTGATGCGGCTCTCGATCGATCCGGCGCGCGCGTTCGCCCCGTTGATCGCGGCCGGCGGCGTCGCCGCGGGGATGAGCGGCTGGTACCTGATCGCGG
Source organism: Thermoanaerobaculia bacterium (assembly GCA_036257295.1). Lineage (GTDB taxonomy): Bacteria > Acidobacteriota > Thermoanaerobaculia > Multivoradales > Multivoraceae > DATAFT01. The sequence goes on along the minus strand of DATAFT010000613.1, from coordinate 3,745 downwards.
CCGCCGCCGATCGGTTGCCGGCGCCCGAGATCTACTTCGGCGTGGTGCTGCTCCTGGGAGCCGTGTTCCAGGCGCTGGCGATGGCGCGCGCCAGCGGCCCGGCGCGGCGCGCGAGCGACCTCGCCGCCGGGGTTTACCCCGCGGTCGTTCTGGCCGGCCTTCTACTCGGCGCGCAGAAGCCCGCGCTCGAGGCGCCGGTGTTCCTCGCCGTGTCGATGCTGCTCGGTCTCCTCCTGGTTCTCGCCACCACGCGTCTCGCCTCGGGAGTCGGCTATCTCGCCGGCATGATCCTTCTTGCCGTCGTGAACACCGCGTGGTGCGTTTCGAACGTGGACCTGCCGCGCGAGGGAGCCCACTCTCTGCTGTGGCTCGTGGTCGATGCGATCGCCGCCGCCGCGTTCGCATTGTGGCCGTCGTTCGCGCCGCGCCTCGGGGCGTCGCGCACCGCGTGGCGCGCCGCCGCTCTGGCCGGGCCGGTCTGGTTCTTCGCGATGGGCAAGATGTGGGGCGAACGGTTCGGCGATCGCGCCATCGGACTTCTCCCGCTCCTTCTCGCCGCCATCACGCTCGGCGCCGCGTATCGCGGGCGCCGCATCTGGGCGTCGGACGAGGCGACGGCTCGAACCGGACATCTCGCCTGGTTCGGGGCGGTGGTGCTCGGCTTCGCCGCCGTCGCGGTGCCGCTCCAGCTCGAGAAGGAGTGGATCACCGTCGGGTGGGCGCTGGAGGGCCTCGCGGTAACGGCGCTGTGGAAGCGGCTCGATCATCCCGGCCTCAAGTACTTCGGCGCCGCGCTGCTCGCCGCGGTGACGGCGAGGCTGCTGGTCAACCCCGAGGTCCTGCGCTATCACGAGCGCGCGGGATTGCCGGTGCTCAACTGGCTCGCCTATGCCTATCTGGTGCCGGCGGCGTGCCTGATCGGCGTGCGCGGGATCCTGGCGCGCGCCGCCAGCGACGAAACGGATCGCACCTCGCTTTCGCTCGAGGTGGCGAGAGCGCGACCCTGGGAGTCCGCCCTGTACTCACGCCGGCACCCCGTCCTCGCGAGCGCCGCGGCCGTCGCCGCCATCTTCGTCGTGTTCGCCTGGATCAACCTCACCATCTTCCACGCGTTCTCCACCGGATCGGCGCTCACGCTCTCGGTCGAGCGACTGCCGGCGCGCGACCTCACGCTGTCTTTGGCCTGGGTGGTGTATGCGGTGACGCTGTTGGGGCTGGGGATGGCGCGCGACTCGAGCGCGCTGCGCTGGTTGAGCCTCGGTTTCCTGGTGCTCTCGATCGGCAAGGTCTTTCTCTACGATCTGGGCGAGCTGCGCGACCTCTATCGCGTTGCGTCGTTGGTCGGGTTGGCGATCTCGCTGATCCTGGTGTCGCTCGCCTATCAACGGTTCGTATTCCGCCGCCGCGCCAGTGACGATCCCACCTAGCCATCCGTCGAGCGCTGCCGGGCGCCGGGTCGGGCCGAGCGTAGCCCTCGCCTTCGCGATCGCCTGGCTCGCGCTCGGCGCCGCGTCGCCGGTGCGCTCGCAGACGAGCGACCTCGCCACGCTGTTCCCATCGCAGGCGACGATCGAAGCTCCGATCGCGGGAAAGCTGGTCCGGCTCGAGCTGCCGGCCGAGGTGCTGGGCGCTTGCCGCGCCGATCTGTCGGACCTGCGCGTCTTCGATGCGGCCGGCCGGGAAGTGGCGTTCATCGTCGAGAGCGGCGCCGGCGTCGACCGCGCCGCCCTCGAGGCGGTCACGGTCGCGCCGGCCGAGGTCCTCGACGCGACACGGCAAACCAACGAGCGCGAGCGCGCGCCGTCGATCCTTCGCGAGAGCTACGTGATCGCGGCGCCGCCACCGCCCCCGGCCGGCACGGCGTGGGACCTCGTTCTCGCCGTGAGCGCCGCCGATTTCGCGAGTCGCGTCGAGGCGCGTCCGGCATCGTCGTCGGCTCCCGCGGCCGAGCCGGTGGCAGCGGGCTCGATCTTCAGGATGCGCGAGATCGGCGCCGAGAAGCTGCGGTTGGCGTTGGCCGTCGAGGTCACCACGCCGCTCCTGATCACGCTGGAGACCGAGGGTGGGAGCTTTCTCGAGCCGGCGTTCCACTACGAGAGCCGCCGTCGCATCGAAGCCGCGGCCGGGCTCGAGACGCCGCTCGGAGCGAGATCGACGGTCAACGAAGACACGACGACGGTCGTGGTGCTCGAACGTCCCCGCGGCTTGTTGCCGTCACGATTGCGCGTCGCGTCGTCGACGCCTTTCTTTCAGCGTGCAATCGAGGTGTGGGACGACGGCGCCGGCGCTCGCGACGGCGCGCTCGGTCGCGGTCGGGTCTTTCGCGTCGAGGCGGCGGCCACCGTCGAGGAGCTAGGCGTCGAGGTCGCTCCGGCGAGCGGCGAGGCGCTGCGGATCGTGATCGAGAATGGATCGAGCCCACCGCTCGCCGATCTCGCCTTCGTCGCCCTACTGCCGCGCCCGGCGCTCTTGTTCGCGTTGCCCTCGGCCGGAGCGGGCGACGCGCAGGGGGCAGCGGAAGGCGCGACAGCGACCCTGCGCTTCGGCGGCGGTCGCGCCTTCAGGCCGCGCTACGACGTGGCGTCGCTGCCGCCGCAGATACCAGCGGTGGGGGAGCGCGCACAGGTCGCCGAGGTCCTCTACGACGCCGCGCGGCTTCCGGCGGCAGTGCTCGGCGCGATCGGCGCCAATCCGCAGTACGACCCCAAGCCGGCACTGGCATGGGCGCAGCGAGCGGGCGCCTCGCTCGATCCCCGATTGTGGAGTCACCGACGCGCGCTCGAGGCGCGACCCTCGCCGGAGGGACTGTCGCGGCTGCGCCTCGGCGTTGCGGACCTCGGCGTGGCGCGACCCGACCTGGCCGATCTGCGCATCCTCGACGGCGAGCACCGGCAGTGGGCCTACCTGCTCGAACGTGGCGCCGCGTCCGAGACTCTGGCGCTCGCGAGCGAGGGGCCGCGATCGCGCGATGGCGTTTCGTCGTGGACGTTGGCGCCGCCGGCGGCGCCCGCCGTCAGCGATCTGCTCACGCTGGAGACCGCCGTGCCCTACTTCGATCGTCCGTACGAGCTGCGAGCTCACCTCGAAGGCGAGGACGATCGGGTGATCGCGAGTGGACGTCTAGCTCGTGCGGCGGGCGATCCGCGTCCGATGCTGGTCGCGTTTCCGCCGACGCGTTTCGATCGCCTCGAGCTGCGCGTCACCGACGGCGACGACGCCGCGCTCGACCTCACGCGCGTCGAGGCGCGCTTCCCGGTACCCGTGGTTTTCTTCGCGGCGCCGGCCGGCTCGTACTCGGTGCTGGTGGGCCAGCCGGAGGCGACCGAGCCTCGCTACGACCTCGAGCGGGCGCGGGACGTCGTGCTCGCGGTGCGCTCGGCGCCGGCCGAGGTGGGCGCGCTCGAAGCCAACGCCGACTTCAGCGCCAGCGCGCGTCTGGCATCGGGCGAAGGGTGGCAGCGGGCGCTGCTCTGGGGCGCGATCGTGATCCTGGTCGCGTTTCTGACCATCCTCACCCTGCGTCTCGCGCGCCGGGAGTCGGGCTAGACGCGGAGCTCTAGAGCCGCCCCTTCTCGAGCTCCAACGCGCCGCGAGCGATCTGGAGGCGCAGCAGGTCGCTCGCTCCTTCCGCAAGTCGCAGCGAGCGCGCTTCCCGATAGAGCCGCTCGAGCGGATGGCCGACCACCAGCGCGTCGCCGCCGACGAGCTGGATCGCTTGATCGGCGACGTTCCCGAGTGTCTCGGT
>DATAFT010000609.1:0-1761 GCA_036257295.1 Thermoanaerobaculia bacterium | reverse complement strand
CTCGGGGTCGGGCTTCTCAGCGCGTGAGCCGCGCCGGCGCTCTGCTCGCGGCCTGCTTTGAAGATGCTGGGATGAGGTCGATGGCGCTCTTGGTGAAGTTCCTGCTCGAGCTGTGCGCGCTGGCGGCATTCGTGTACTGGGATGCAACGATCGGGTCGACTCTCGTTGCCATCGGGCTCGCCGTGGCGCTGCCGTTGATCGCCGCGGCCGCGTGGGGCAGGCGGGCGGCGCCGCCGTTCGCCGCGCCGGCTGGCGGGGTGGGCGAGGGTGGCGTTCGAGATGTCGGTCTTCGCGCTGGCCGCGCTCGCGCTCGTCCTGGCCGGCGCCCCGGTGCCTGGCGGGTTGTTGGTCGTGGTGGCCGCGATCGACGCGTGGGCGTTGCACCGCTGGGGCGCTGGACTGAGAAGACGACTCGCCCGCTTTCTTGCGAGCGCTCGCGACGTCACCGGCGCGGACGATGAGCGGTGGGAAGGACGCGCTTCTGGTCGTGGTACGCGCTCGACTCAGTGCCCTGAGCCCGTCGCGATCGAGGCGAGGCGCTCTGCGACCACACTCGTACCCCGGGACCGGCGCTGCCGCCAGGGCCCGGTTCGATCGTGACCTCGTCGGCGCCCAGTGGCCGACTGCAACGTGGGCAGCGGATCTCGGCGTGCGTCAGCTCGCCGCACGCGTCATGATGCAGCAGGAGCGGCGCACGGGATCCAGCGGTCTCCCAGGCCATCACCGCCAGCAGCACATCGACGAGCTCGCGTCCCTTCTGGGTCAGTACTACTCGTGCCGCGGCGGGTGCTCGGAGGAGGCGCGCCGCTCGAGGATTCCCTGCTCGGCAGGGCGCCCGAGCCGTTCGGTGAGCACCTTGCGCGAGATCCCGAGGTCGCGGCGCAGATCGTCGAGCCGCCCGATGCCCAGGGGCGCATCTCGCACGATCAACGGCGACCACCACTTCCTCGCCGCATCGAGGGTACGCGCGATCGAGCAGGTCATGTCGGCGAACGAGGTCCTCGGCATCCGCCGATCTTGGTCTTCGCAGGAGACTAACTCCAGCGGGTCGAGTCCGTTTCTCGAAGAGACCGACTGCGAAGGGACACAAGGTACAGAGCAATCGTCACCCGCCGCGCGAGGACCGCGTGGGAGCGCCTGGCCACGGTGACTACGAGTACGTGCTCGACCAGTTCGCGCCCACCTTCACGCACGGCTTCGCCGGAGCGCATGCGCTCGGCGGCGAGCGGTCGAGCCGCGCTGCGCAGCGTGCGTGGTTCGAGCGACTGTTTCGCCTGCTCCCCGGCCCGTGCTCAGCGTCGCTACGTGCTCGTTCGCGGCTGGCCGTGGCGGGCAGGTGCCGCCGCCCTGATCAGCGCCGGGGCGACCGTCGCCGGTCGACCGTACGAGAACGAGGTCGCGCAGACGATCGAGCTGCGCTGGGGGCGCATCACCCGGTTCCACAACCTCCAGGACACCCAGAAGCTTGCCGTCGCGCCGGACCGGCTGGCCGCCTCCGGGCTCGACGAGGCTCGCTCGGCCCCATGACCGGGGTCTAGCGAGCGCCAGCGTCCCGACGTTGGGTTGCGCGGATCGTTCGGGGGTCGAGTCGCGTGATGGCATCTTGGGCGCGATGGGGCGTCGCCGACTTCGATACCAAGCTTGCAGTCGTGGTGCGCGAGGACCTCGCCACGTGACAGAAGCTCAATGTGACCGCGTTCCTGACGAGCGGCGTGGTCGCCGGCGCGGGCGCGGACGTCGTCGGCGAGCCTTACGAGGACG
>DATAFT010000581.1:0-12280 GCA_036257295.1 Thermoanaerobaculia bacterium | reverse complement strand
CAGCCGCGTTCGATGCCCTGCTCGCGAGCTCGCAACTCAAGGTGACCCCGACTCATTTGGCAGTGCTGCGGCGCCACCGCTTCGCGCCCGATCTCGAGGAGCGCCTCAAGGGCGTCATCAGTCAGATCCTGAGGCAGGGCGTGGTCGCGAGCAAGGCAGAGCTGCTGGAGAACCACGACCACGGCATCATGCTGCGCGACCTGGCGCGAGCGCAGGAGGTGCTGCAGCTCGACCTCTACCGCTACCTCGGCTATCCGCAGGAGACGCGCGAGGTGATCGAGGCGGAGAGCCGGCGTTGGCTCGACTTCGATCGGCGCGAGCGAGCGGCGCTCCAGGATCTGCTGCTAGCGAACGTGACGCCCAATCTGCACGCCAACCGCAGCGAGACGCTGGCTCGTCGCGAGGCCGCCGCCGCCGCCACCCCCGACGTCATCCAGATCATGCGCGCCGGCCAGGTCATCGTGCGCAAGGGCGACGAGATCGACGCGGTCGCGGCGCGCTTCATCAACGAGATGCTCGGCGGCAAGGGGCGCTTCTCGTTTCTGCTGCCGGCGCTGGGACAGCTCCTGCTGCTGGTGCTCGGCGTGGTGACGCTGTGGATGGCGCTGCGGCGCGAGCCGTTCGCCGACACGGCGAGTCGGGTGCGCACCTTCTCCTGCGTGGTGGTCGTACTGGCCTCGAGCATGCTCTGTCTGCGCTTCTCGACGGTCCTCGCCGAGGCGCTCGGCGGGTTCTTCCAGTCGGCACCGTTCAACTCACCGCAGCTCTACCTCTACGCCATTCCCTATGCCTCGGTGGCGCTGGTCGCGTTCCTCCTCTTCGGTCGCAATGTGGCCCTGATCGCGAGCCTGGTGTTCTCGATCGAGTCCGGGCAGTTCGTCGATCGCGACTCCTGGACCATCGTGCTCTACGCGCTACTGGGATCGCTGGCCGGGGTCTACTTCCTCGATCAGGTGAAGAACCGCTCGACCATACTGTGGGCGGGCTTGCTCATCGGTGTGGTCGACGTGGCCGCGGTACTGGTGGTGAACCTGGTGCAAGGAGGCGGAACGGTCGATCTCGAACAACTGCTTCTGGGAATGGCCGCCGGATTCGTCGGCGGTCTGTTCGTCGCGGCCGTGGCCGGATTCACGGTGCCGCTGTTCGAATGGCTGCTGCCGGTGACCACCGACATCACGCTGATCGAGCTTTCCAACACCAACCTGCCGCTGCTGCGTCGCCTGGCGCTGGAGGCGCCCGGCACCTTCCAGCACTCGTTGATGGTCGCCCACTTGGCCAAGGGCGGCTGCGCCGCGATCGGCGCCGATGCGGTGCTGGCGTACACCGCGTCGCTTTACCACGACATCGGCAAGGTGAAGCGGCCCGAGTACTTCGTCGAGAACCAGCGGGGGCAGAACCCTCACGACGAGCTGCAGCCGGCCCTCTCCGCGCAGATCGTGATCAGCCACGTCGCCGACGGCCTCGAGCTGGCGCGCTCAGCAAGGCTGCCGTCGCCCATCGTCGACGCCATCGCCGAGCACCACGGTACCCACGTCCTCACCTACTTCCACCACCGCGCCATCGACGCCAACGGCGGGCGAGCCGTGGAGGAGACCGCATACCGCTACCCGGGACCGAAGGCGCGCAGCAGGGTGGTGGGCGTGTTGATGTTGGCCGACGCGGTCGAGGCCGCCAGCCGCACCATCGACGATCCGACGCCCGACACGCTGCGCAGCCTGGTCGACCAGATCTTCGAGGCGCACGCGCGCTCGGGCGAGCTCGATTCGACCCAGCTCACGCTCGGCGATCTCAAGTTGATCGCCGCCGAGTTCCAGCGCGTTCTCGACACCTTCCATCATCGCCGGGTGGACTACCCGGGCTTCGACTTTCGCGCCAAGAGCGGGCGCGGGCCGCTTCGGGTCGTCGGCAGTTGAAAGGAAGCGGCGGCCGCGGCGGCACCACGCGCCGGCTCGAGGTGGTGCTGCAGAACGCCGGCCGCTATCCTGAGCTCGAGCCGGCGGCCCTGCGGCACTGGCTCGAGGAGCTGGTGGGCGCGGTCGCGCCCCAGGCGGAGAGCTTGAGCGTGAGACTCTGCGGCGATCGTCCGATGCGCGCCATGAACCGTGACTTTCGCGGCCACGATCAGGTGACCGACGTGTTGTCGTTTCCCGGCGACGACGCCGTCGAGCCGGGTCATCTGGGCGATGTGGTGGTGTGCGTGGCGCAAGCGCGCCGGCAGGCGTCGTCGCGCGGTGAGCGCCTCGAGCGCGAGATGAAGACGCTACTGCTCCACGGCGTGCTGCACTGCATGGGCCACGATCACGAGCGCGACGACGGCGAGATGGAACGCCTCGAGCGCAAGCTGCGCCGGCGATGGTTGCGCGATGGTTGACGACGCGGCCAGCGGCGCGCCGCGCTGCGGCACGGTGGCGCTGGTGGGCCGGCCCAACGCCGGCAAGTCGACGCTGCTCAACCGCCTGGTCGGCGAGCGCGTCGCCGCCGTGTCCGACAAGCCGCAGACCACGCGGACTCGGATCGTCGGCATCGTGACCGAGCCGCGAGGCCAGATGGTGCTCTACGACACACCGGGGATGCACAAGGGCGAGCACCGGCTCAACCGCCGCATGGTCGAGACCGCGACCGAGACCCTGGGCGCCGCCGACGTCGTCTGCCTGCTGGTCGACGCCGCGGTACCCTTCGGTGGCGGCGACCAGCACCTGCTCGAGCTGCTCGGCAAGGTCGAGGCGCCGCGGCTGCTGGCGCTCAACAAGATCGACCTGGTGAAGAAGCCGGCGCTCCTCCCCCTGATGGCGCGCTATGCCGACAGCAGGCTGTTCGAGGAGATCGTTCCGCTTTCCGCGTTCGACGGCGATGGCGTGGAGCTGTTGGCGCGCGAGCTGTGGGCGCGGCTGCCGGAAGGACCGCCGCTCTACGATGCGGAGCTGGTCACACTCCACCCCGAGCGCTTCCTGGTCGCCGAGCGCATACGAGAGCAAGTGCTCCGCCACACCCGCGACGAGCTGCCGTTCGCCACCGCCGTCCTGATCGACTCGTGGGAGGACGATCCCCAGCGCGAGCTGGTGCGCATCCTCGCCACCATTCTGGTGGAGCGGGAGGGGCAGCGCGCGATCGTGATCGGTCGCGAAGGGAGCCTGATCAAGACCATCTCCACCGCCGCGCGCCAGGACCTCGAGGAGTTTCTCGGCCGCCAGGTCTTCCTGCGCGCCACCGTTCGCTGCGAGCCACGCTGGCGCGAGTCGCGTGGCATCCTCGACCTGCTCGAACGGGAATCGGTAGCGGTCGACTTCTCGGGAACGGAGGACGCCGGTGGTTCGGTCGACGACCTCGACGATCTGCCGGTGGACGAAGCGTCGGACGAAGCGGCGGACTGAGCATGCGCATCCTCTCCGGCGAAGCCATCCTCCTCGACGCCATCGATCTCCACGAGCGCGACCGCGTCGTCACCTTCCTCACCGCCGAGTGGGGCAAGAAGCGCGGGGTGGCGCGCGGCGCGCGCGCCAAGTACAGCCGCTTCGCCGGCCAGCTCCAACCGCTCTCCAAGGTCGCGGTGCGCTGGTTCGAGAAGGAGGGCAGGGAGCTGGTGCGCATCGAGTCGGTCGAGCTGATCGAGCCCTGCCGCTCTCTGCTCGAGGACCTCGAAGGGATCCTGCTCGCGAGCTACCTGGCCGAGCACCTGGTGTGCTTCGCGCAGGAGAACGAGGACTCGGAGTCGCTCTACCGCCTGCTCGACGGCACGCTGCGTTGGCTCGCGGAGGGAGTCGACCGCGACCTGGCGGCGCGCTACTTCGAGGTGTGGGTGCTGCGTCTCGCCGGCATCTTCCCGCCGCCTCGCGAGTGCCCGGTGTGCGGCCGCTCGCTGGTGGACGTCGGCGGCGCCGTCATCGACCGGGCCGGCCCAGAGATCCGCTGCCGCGACTGCGCCACCGATCGCGAGGGAAAGTTGTCGGCGGCCGCGCTCGCCTTCCTGCTGCGGACCGCGCGCGAGGCGCCGCCGGCGATCGCGGGCGCCGGGGCGCCCGTTGCCGTGCTGCGCGAGGTCGAGCGCGCCTGTGCCCAGGTGCGCACCTGTTTTCTGCACCAGGAGCTGCGCAGCTACCAGGTGATGCAGGCGACTCAACGCCGCGAGCGTGAGCTGGCGCGCGAGTTCGATCTCGCGCGCGAAGTCGCCGAGCCGACGGTGGAGTAGCGGTGGCGAAGATCAGACTCCTCGATGACCGGCTGGTGAGCCAGATCGCCGCCGGCGAAGTGGTCGAACGTCCCGCCTCGGTGGTCAAGGAGCTGATCGAGAACGCGCTCGACGCCGGCGCGGGCCGTATCGCGATCGCGCTCGACGCCGGCGGCAAGCGCCGGATCACGATCGACGACGACGGGTCGGGGATGGGGCGTGACGACGTCGTGCTCGCGTTCGATCGCCACGCCACGTCGAAGCTGCAGACCTTCGAGGACCTGGAGCGGGTGTCGACGCTGGGGTTTCGCGGCGAGGCGCTGGCGGCCATCGCCGCGGTGGCCCGGGTCGAGCTCTCGAGCGCGGAGCGCGAGGGCGACGGCTGGCGCGTGCGCATCGAAGGCGGCCGCATCCGTGGCGTCGATCCGGCGGCGCGCCGCCGCGGCACCACGATCGAGGTGCGGTCGCTCTTCTTCGACGTTCCGGCGCGCCGCAAGTTCCTGAAGAGCACCGAGACCGAGCTGCGCCGCGCGGTGGAAGTGGTGCAGGGCTACGCGCTGGCGCGGCCGGAGGTCGGGTTCGAGCTCAGCCACGACGATCGCGCGCTGCTGCGCGCCGAGCCCAGCTCGTCGGCAGGGGAGGGACTGCGCGCTCGCGTGTCGCGCATCTACGGCGCCAGCTTCACCACTCGACTCCAGGACCTGGCGCCGACGCCGCTCGGGAACGGCGCCCGCGCTTGGGGCCTGATCGGCGACCGGGAGAGCGCGCGCGGCCGGCGCATCTTCGTCTTCGTCAACGGGCGGTTGCTGCGTGATCGCGCCATTCTCGCCGCGTTCTACCGAGCCGCGCGTGAGGCCTGGAAGAGCGACGAGATCCCCGCGCTCTTTCTGTTCGTCGAGCTGCCGGCCGAGGCGGTCGATGTCAACGTGCATCCGCAGAAGAGCGAGGTGCGCTTCCGCGACGGCGACTTCCTGCCGCGGCTCCACGAGATGCTGCGGGCAGCCCTGGGCCGCGGTCGAAGCGAGGAGGCGGCGACTCTGCGCGCGCCGGCCTGGGAGCGTCCTCCTGCGCTGGCGTGGTCGGGGTTTGATCACGAGCGACCGCCGTTTCCGGTGCCAGGCAGTGGCTCGGAGGTTCGCGAGGATGCGGTGATTCAGGCGCCGTGGTCGCAGAAGCTGGCCGAGGCGCGGCTGCATCCGCTCACGGGTGGCACCGTGCGGCTGTCCGGGCGTGGCGACACCCCACGATCGCTGCGGCTGCTAGGTCAGTACAAGGGCACGCTGCTCCTGCTCGAAGGCGCCGACGGTCTCTACCTGGTCGACCAGCACGTGGCGCACGAGCGGGTCCTCTACGAACGGTTTCGGCGCGCGCTCGAGACCGAGCGCACCGCCAGCCAACGGCTGCTCGAGCCGCTGGTGCTCGAGTTGGCGCCGGCCGAGCGCCTTCGCCTCGCTCAGTCGATCGGCGACCTGGCCGATTGCGGCTTCGAGCTCGCCGAGATGTCGGACGGCGCGCTCGGCGTGACGGCGATCCCAGCCGCGCTCGACGGTGACGGCGCCGAGCGACTGCTGCGCGAGCTGGCGAGCGAGCCGGGCGCGGCCGACGACGGCGGAGGGCAGCTCTCGCCGTTGCGCCAGCGACTCCTCACCTCGCACGCCGCCAGCACCGCTTGCAAGGCGGCGGTGAAGATGCACCACGCTCTGTCGGCAGCCGAGATGGAGTCGTTGATGGAGGAGCTGTTCGCCTGCGACGAACCGTTCGCCTGCCCACACGGTCGTCCGATCGTGCTCAAGATGGACGACCGCGATCTCGAGCGGCGGTTCGGGAGGAGCTGAGCGGATGGCGCGCGGCGCGAAGAAGGCACCGGTCGTCGCGGACGTGGGCGAGTTCGAGCAGCGTCTCGGTCACTGCTTCCGGGATCGCGAGCACCTCGAAGCGGCGTGGGTTCACCGCTCCGCCTCCAACGAGCGCAAGCTGCCGGGCGACTACGAGCGCCTGGAGTTCCTCGGCGACGCGGTGCTCGGCATGATCGCCGCGGCCTGGCTCTATCGCAAGAACCCCGACCTGCCGGAAGGCGAGCTGTCGCGCCGCAAGAGCGCCCTGGTGTCGGCCGGCGCTCTGGCGGGCTACGCGCGCGAGCTGGGGTTGGGCGCGCACCTCCTGCTGGGCCAGGGAGAGGAGCGCAGCGGTGGCCGTGACAAGGCCTCGTTACTCGCCGATTCGCTCGAAGCGGTGATCGCCGCCGTCTACCTCGATGGCGGCATTCGCGCGGCGACCAAGGTGGTCGAGCGGTTCCTACGCGCCTCGAGCGCGAGCCTCGACACCGCTTCCGCCGATGCGAAGAGCGACCTGCAGGAGCGCATTCAAGCGCGCGGCCGCGGCGCTCCGGTCTATCGCGTCAGCGAGGAGAGCGGCCCCGATCACGACAAACGCTTCACCGTCGAGGTGCTGATCGACGGCCGGGTAGCAGGGCGGGGAAGTGGGAGGTCGAAGAAGGCCGCCGAGCTCGACGCCGCGCGCCGGGTGCTGGACGAGCCGACAGACCGAGGCTAGGGATAGATCTTGTAGAGCATCCGCGGGTAGGGGATGGTCTCGCGCAAGTGCGCCAGGCCGCCGACCCATGCCACGAACCGCTCGACTCCCATGCCGAACCCCGAGTGGGGGAAGGTGCCGTAGCGCCGCACGTCGAGGTACCACTGGAACGCCTCGATCGGCAGGTTGTGCTGCTTGATGCGCTCGAGCAACAGGTCGTGATCGTGGATGCGCTGGCTGCCGCCGATGATCTCGCCGTAGCCCTCCGGCGCCAGCACGTCGAGCGCGAGCGCGCAGCGGGGATCGTCGGGGTCGGGCTGCATGTAGAACGCCTTCGACTCGACGGGGTAGTGGCTCACCAGGACGGGACGGTCGTAGAGCTTGGCGAGCGCGGTCTCCTCTTCGGAGCCGAGGTCGGCGCCCCAGGCCAGATCGAAACCCTGCTCGCGCAGCTTCGCGAGCGCCTCCTCGTAACGCAGCCGCGGAAACGGCGCCTGCACGCGCTCGAGCGCGCTGGTGTCGCGCTCGAGGATCGCCAGCTCTTCGCGGCAACGATCGAGCGCACGCCCGACCAGATAGACGACGAAGTCCTCGGCCAGCGTCTGGAGTCCTGCGAACTCCATGAACGCCACCTCGGGCTCGACCATCCAGAACTCCATCAGATGCCGCCGCGTCTTCGACTTCTCGGCGCGGAAGGTCGGCCCGAAGCAGTAGACCTTGCCGAGCGCGGCAGCGGCCGGCTCGAGATAGAGCTGGCCCGACTGGCTGAGGAACGCGGGATCGCCGAAGTAGTCGGTCTGGAACAGGGTCGAGGTGCCTTCGCACGCGGCGGGAGTGAGGATGGGCGAGTCGATCAACACGAACTCACGTTCGTAGAAGAAGTCGCGGATCCCCTGCGCGATCTCGCTGCGCAGCCGCAGCGCGGCCCGCTGCTTGCTCGAGCGGAGCCAGAGGTGGCGGTGCTCCATCAGGAACGCCGTCCCGTGCTCCTTGTTGGTGATCGGGTACTCCTCGGCGAGCGCCCGCAGCCGGACCTCGGTGGCGTGGATCTCGCGCCCACCCGGCGCGCGCGGATCGACCCGCACCGTCCCCGCGATCTCGAGCACCGACTCCTGCACGGCGCGCTGGGCGTCCTCCCAGGACTGTTCGTCGACGTCCTTTCGACTGGTCACCACCTGCACCACGCCGCTGCCGTCGCGGAGCTGGAGGAAGGCGAGCTTGCCGCTCGAGCGCTTGGCGTCGAGCCAGCCGCGCAGGCGGACCTGCTGGTCGGCGTGCTGCTCGAGGTGGCGAACGGCGACGGTGGGGAGCGCTGGAGCTTGGACGTCCATGCGCTCGGCATCTTAGCCCACGATTTCGGGCCTTCCGGGCGCGGTAGGCGACCCGGTCCCCCTGCTAGAATCGAGCGCCGCGGGGGTCGTGCCGGGCGCCCGCAACCCTAAGCCAGCCGAGGGGACGACGATGAGCGCAGAACAGGTCCGCCAGGTCACCGAGGCGGAATCGAGGAAAGTCGCCGAGGAATCGCGCGAAGCCGAATGGAAGCAGCCCAGCTTCATGCGCGAGATGTTCCTCGGCAACTTCCGCATCGACCTCATCCACCCCTATCCCAGCCCCAAGCTCGACCGCCCCGAGTTCGTCGAGTTCTACGGCAAGCTCGAGACCTTCCTGCGGGACGAGGTCGACCCCGTCGCGATCGACGAGGGCGAGGACTACCCCGAGCACGTCATCGACGGGCTGCGACGCCTCGGCGCGTTCGGGCTCAAGATCCCCAAGGAGTACGGCGGACGCGGCTTCGACCAGAACGAGTACGCGCAGGTGATGGAGCTGCTGGGCTCCTACGACGGGAACCTGGTGGCGCTGCTCTCCGCGCACCAGTCGATCGGCGTACCGCAACCGATCAAGCTGTTCGGCACCGAGGCGCAGAAGAAGAAGTACCTGCCGCAGTGCGCCAAGGGCGTCATCTCCGCGTTCGCGCTCACCGAGCCCAACGTCGGCTCCGACCCGGCGCGGCTCTCGACCACCGCCGTGCTCGATGGCGACGACTACGTGCTCAACGGTAAGAAGCTGTGGTGCACCAACGGCACCATCGCCAAGCTGCTGGTGGTGATGGCGAGTCACCCCGGCAGCAACAAGATCAGCGCGTTCGTGGTCGAGACCGAGTGGCCGGGGGTCAAGGTCGAGCGCCGCTGCCACTTCATGGGGCTCAAGGCGCTGGCCAACGGCGTGATCACGTTCGACAACGTGCGCATCCCGCGCGAGAACCTGATCGGCGCCGAGGGACGCGGGCTCAAGATCGCGCTCACCACTCTCAACGACGGCCGCCTCTCGATTCCCAACGCCTGCGTCGGCGTCGCCAAGATCTGCCTGCGCGTGGTGCGGCAGTGGGCGGGCGAGCGGGTGCAGTGGGGCAAGGCGATCGGCAAGCACGAGGCGATCGCGCAGAAGATCGCCTACATCGCGTCGACCACCTTCGCCATGGAGTCGATCGTCAAGCTGGCGAGCGACATGGCCAACCGCGGCGATCGCGATCTGCGCCTCGAGGCCGCCGCCTGCAAGGAGTGGAACACCGACCAGGGTTGGAAGATCATCGACGAGACCATGCAGATCCGCGGCGGGCGCGGCTACGAGAAGGAGTCGTCGCTGGAGGCGCGCGGTGAAGAGCCGATCGGCGTCGAGCGCATGATGCGCGACTTCCGCATCAATCGCATCTTCGAGGGCTCGAGCGAGATCATGCACCTGATCATGGCCCGCGAGGCGGTCGACAAGCACCTCCAGGTCGCGGGCGCGCTGGTCGACCCCAAGGTCCCGGCCGGTAAGAAGCTGGCGGCGCTTCCCAAGGTGGCGGCGTTCTATGCCTGGTGGTACCCGACGCGCTGGCTGGGCTGGGGCCGCTGGCCGCGCTACTCGGAATTCGGCGCTCTGGCGACGCACCTGCGCTTCGTCGAGCGGCGGTGCCGGCGCCTGGCGCGCTCGTCGTTCCACGGCATGCTCCGCTTCGGGCCGGCGCTCGAGCGCAAGCAGGCGTTCCTGTTCCGCTTGGTCGACATCGTCAACGAGCTGTTCGCGATGTCGGCATCGGTGGCGCGCGCCCATGCCATGGGCCGGGCCGGCAGCGCGGACGCCGCGCACGCGGCCGAGCTGGCCGACGTGTTCTGCCGCGGGTCGCGGCGCAAGGTCGATCAGCTGTTCGAGCAGCTCTGGGGCAACCACGACGTCGAGGCGTACCGCACCGCGCTCGACGTCCTCAACGGCGACCACGTGTGGATGGAGAAGCTGGTCGACAATCTGTACGCCGCCGGCGCCGTCAAGACCAGCGGTGCCGCGGCGGCCCCGGGTGTGGCCGCCGCCGCGCAGCAAGGGGCGGCGGCGGGGTAGCGCCGTCATCACCGAGCCATGACCGCAACCGCCTCCAGCAAACGCCGGCGCCGCGTCGGCCTGATCAACCTCGGCTGCCCGAAGAACCGGGTCGACGCCGAGGTGATCCTCGGCCGGCTGGTCGCGGCCGGCTACGAGCTCACGCCCGATCTCGAGGCGGCGGAGACCGTCATCGTCAACACCTGCGGTTTCATCGACGAGGCCAAGCAGGAGTCGATCGACACCATCCTCGAGATCGCCGCCAGGAAAGAGAACGGTGGGGTGCGCGAGCTGCTGGTCGCTGGCTGCATGGCCCAGCAGTACGGTCAGGAGCTGCGCGCCGAGATCCCCGAGATCGACGGCTTCCTGTCGCTCGACGACCTGCGCCGCGCCGACGAGCTGGTGGGTCTCGGTGGCGCGCCGGCACCGCCGCGCGCGCGCTCGCTCGCGCTGTTCGATCACACCGACCCGCGCCGGCTGACGACTCCGGGCTACGCGTATCTCAAAGTCGCCGAGGGCTGCAACAACCCGTGCACGTTCTGCGCGATCCCGCTGTGGCGCGGCCGGTTCCGCAGCCGCACCATCGAGAGCCTGGTGGAGGAGGCGCGGCAGCTCGACGCGACCGGCGTCCAGGAGCTCTGCCTGGTGGCCCAGGACACCACGCGCTACGGCGAGGACCTGGGGCTGGGGCGCCACGGCCTGTTGCGGCTGGTGGAGGCGCTGCTCCAGGGCACCAACGTCCCCTGGATCCGGTGGCTCTACGCCTATCCGACCACGCTCGATCGCGAGCTGCTGCGTCTGATGGGCAGCGAGGAGCGCGTCTGCCGCTACCTCGACATCCCGCTCCAGCACAGCCATCCGCAGATCCTGCGCGCCATGCGCCGCGCCGGCGACGGCGACCGCTATCTCGCGCTGCTCGATCAGGCGCGGACGGCGGCACCGGACATCTGGCTGCGCAGCACGTTCATCGTCGGGTTCCCGGGCGAGACCGACGAGCACTTCGAGCACCTGGAGCAGTTTCTCGAGCGCGCGGCGCTCGATCACGTCGGAGCCTTCACCTACAGCGGCGAGGACGGCACTCCGGCCGCCGAGATGGCCGAACGGCCCGCTCCCGCGGTGGCGCGCGAGCGCCAGGCGCGACTGCTCGAGCGGCAGCGCCCGATCGCGTTGGCCCGCCGCCGCTCGCTGGTCGGACAGCGGCTGCAGGTCCTGGTCGAGGGCGTGTGCGACGAGAGCGAGCACCTGCTCTCCGGCCGCCACCGCGGCATGGCGCCCGATATCGACGGCCGCTTGCTGCTCGCCGACGGCTTCGCGCCGCCGGGCACGCTGGTCGAGGCCGAGATCGTCGACGCCTACGCCGACGATCTGGTGGGGCATATCGTCGTGACGGGGGCGAAGAGGTGACAGGAACGCGCTTCGAAAAGGGGGAATTGCCTTTATTGCGAAGCGCGATCCTGTCACCTTACGTGGCGTTGACACTTCGACGAGACAGCAACGTTCGCCACTAGGCGTCAACGCGGTGATGAGAGAGACACTCCCTCCATGCAGGTAATTCACGACGCGCTCCACGCGGCCGACCTGCCGCGCGGCGTGATCGCGACCATCGGCAACTACGACGGCGTGCATCGCGGCCAGCGCCGCGTGCTCGACCTGGTGAACGCGCGCGCGCGGGAGACCGGTCTGCAGGCCGCGGTGGTGACGTTCGATCCGCACCCGTTGACGGTCATCCATCCCGAGGTCGAGATCAAGCTCCTCACCACGCAGGAGCAGAAAGAGGCGCTGCTCGATCAGGCCGCGGTCGACTACGTGGTGGTGGTGCGCTTCACGCCCGAGCTCGCCAAGATGCCGGCGCGCACCTTCGTGCGCGACTTCCTGTGGGGGGCGCTCGAGGCCCGCGAGATCTACGTCGGCTCGCGCTTCGCGTTCGGCCATCGCCGCGAGGGCGACCTGTCGCTGCTGCGCCAGATGGGGGAGACCTACGGCTTCTCCGCGTTCGCGATCGACGAGGTGACCCACCTCGGCGAGCCGATCTCGTCGACGCGCATCCGCAACTGCCTGCTCGAAGGCGACGTCACGCTCGCGCGCGAGCTGCTCGGCCGCCCCTACGCGCTGACCGGCCTCATCGCCCGCGGCGATCGCATGGGCAAGCGCCTGGGCTGGCCGACCATCAATCTCGCGCCAGAGAACGACCTGGTGCCGTTCGACGGCGTCTATGCCAGCCGGGTGCAC
>DATAFT010000456.1:0-2778 GCA_036257295.1 Thermoanaerobaculia bacterium | reverse complement strand
GGCTTCCCCCTCGCGCACGACCACGCGCGTCGAGCCTCGCTGATCGATCTCGACCAGATAGAGGCCACCGCGCTCGAGCAGGACGCTCGCGGCTTCGGTGTCGACGCGCGTGCGATCGAAGGCCTCGAGCGGCACGTCGATGGCGAGCGCGCCGTTCGAGAGCTGGAGGGCGGTCGCCGCGCTGTCCTCGTCGAGCGAGCGCGCCAGGGCGACCAGCTCGAGGTCGGCGGACTCGGCGAGGCGGAGTCGGTGCCCGTCGGGCAGGATGACCTCGACGCGCGAGCCCGGCGCGAGCGACAAGCGATCGCCCGCCAACGCCGGCGTGTTCTCTCGCGCCGCCTCGGGTTGCCCATCCTCGACTCGAATCAACGTGGCGGCACCTTCGACCACGCGGAGAAACCCCTGGGAGTCTTCATCGGCGAGCAAGGGCGCACTTGCGGCGGCGACGCAGAGCGCCGCCGCGACGAGCGTGATTCGACGCATTGCTTCGGTCCTTTTCATCGATGTGTGCACACTACTGCGTTGCGTGCTTCGCAAGAAGCGAGCCACGGTCGCGATCTCGCCGGATACGGCCTCCAGCCACTCCGTGGTGGTCAGCGGACGTCCTCGCGCAGCGACTCTCGCCGTCCCCTGTCGAGGGCAGCGACCTTGACCGGGGGAGCAGCGCGCTGCTACGGTACTTCTCGAGGGAGAGCACGCCTAAAGTGGCGGAGAAGAAAAGCTGGATTCCTGATCTTCGCTTTTCCCGGGACCGGGATAAGAAGGCGCGCGAGCGAATCCGCAAGGAGCAGGACACCGAGTCGATCGATGACCTAATTCTGCAGGGACGTCTGACGCGCGCTCAGCAGGTCCTCGAGCTGCGCATCGCCGAAAACGACGCCGACGTCCACTCCCACCTCAAGCTCGCCGAGCTGCTCGCCGGCAAGCGGAAGAACGACGAGGCGCTGCGCAGCTACCTGCGCGCCGCCCAACTGCTGTCCGAAGACGGCTTCTTCGACAAGTCCCTGGCGCTGCTCAAGACCGCCCGCAAGCTGACCGGCCAGGACGCCAGTAGCATCGACGCCATGGAGGAGACGGTACTACGCGCCAAGGAGCTCGACCTGGCGGCGTGGACCATGCGCAAGGGCAAGAACGAGCAGGGCGCGCGCCTGTCGGCGTCGATCGAGCTCGAAGCGCTGTGGCGGCGCATGAAAGACAGCGACTTCGTTAACAACCTCGCTCCCGGGCAGCTCGAGGTCCTGATGGACGCGATGGAGCTCTGTCAGGTGCCGGCCGGGGAGTTCCTGGTGCGCGAAGGAGAGAAGGATCCCGCTCTCTACCTGATCGCGAGCGGAATGCTCCAGGCGCGGGTCGATCCCGATCGCCGCGACTTGCTGCTGCGGAACTTCGGCCCCGGACAGATCATCGGCGAGAGCGTGCTGTTCGAGCGTCGCACCTGGCCCGCGAGCTACAAGGCGGCGCACAACTGCCAGCTCCTGCGGCTCGACGTCGGTGGACTGCAACGCGCGCTCAACAAGACCAAGTCCCGGCGCCAGCTCATCACGGCGCTGAGTAGTCAACACAACGATCAGCAGGTCGCCGCGCTCGCCTCCTCGGTGGCCCCGAGCGCCTGAACCTTCCGGCGCTCCGGCGCCTCGTCGCGCGATGTCCCTCCTTCCGATCCGGATCTATCCCGACCCCGTGCTGCGCGTGCAGTGCCGCGACGTAGAGTCCTTCGACGACGCGCTCGCCCGCCTGGTGGGTGACATGGTGGAGACCATGCACGCGGCGCCCGGCATCGGCCTGGCCGCCAACCAGGTCGGCGTCGAGAGCCGAGTGGCGGTGATCGACCTGTCGGTGGGTGAGCGCGAGGAGGACCTGCTGGTGCTGGTGAACCCCGAGCTCCTCACCGAGGCCGGCGAGGAAGAAGACGTCGAGGGCTGCCTCTCGCTCCCGGACTTCACCGAGAAGGTGACCCGGCCGCTGGCGATCAAGGTGCGAGCCAAGGATCTCGAGGGCAAGCGCTTCGAGGTCGAAGCCGAGGGCCTGCTCGCCCGCGCGATCTGCCACGAGATGGATCACTTGGCGGGGAAACTCTTCACCGATCGGCTGCGCGGCCTGCGTCGCGAGCGCGCCCGCCGCATGCTCAAACGGCTCGAGCGCGAGCAGGGGAGTGGCACGTGACCCGCCGCGCCGCCGCACGGTTGTTGCTGGCGCTCGCCGTCGCCGCCCACCTCGGTTGTGGTGGCGGTGGCGGTGGAGGAGGCGGTCCCACCAATCCCTCCACGCCGACCCCCCCGGCCACGATCACGTTCACGCCGAGCGGCACCGGGGGCGCCAACTCGCTCGCGCTGATGCGGATCTCGAGCGACCAGACCTCGCTGGTGCTGTCGCTCGAAGCCACTTCGGTCACGGACCTCTATGGCGTCGCGTTCGACCTGAGGTTTCCCGCCGCCGCGCTCGCGTTCGACGAGGCGATCGAGGGTACCTTCCTCGATCAGAACGGGAGCGTCGACACTTCGCTCCAGGTGGCTGAGTCGCCCAGCGGTACCCTGGTGATCGGTCTCAGTCGACTGGGGCAGGTGTCCGGGCGCACCGGGACCGGGTCGCTCCTTCGTCTCGAGTTCAACCGACGCGCCGCCGGCTCCGGCGACCTCGTCTTCGCCGACAACCAGGCCTTCAACGCTGCCGGCTCGGCGATCGCCGGCGTGCAATGGTCCGCCGGCAGAGTCGTGGTCCCGTGACCGACGAGATCCGCCTGTGGAACACCCTGGGCCGGGGGCTCGAGGTCTTGGCGCC
>DATAFT010000558.1:0-2373 GCA_036257295.1 Thermoanaerobaculia bacterium | reverse complement strand
CCTCGAACTCGTCGAGCACGAGTGTGAGCGGCGACTCCTGCGCCGCCAGGTCGTTGAGCAGGGCGCCGAGGATGGCCGGTCCGCGTAGCGGCGCGCGAACGAGCTGTGCGGCGGCGTGAGCGCCTACGTCGGCCCAGTGTGCGCGCACGGCGCTAACGAGGTGGGCGAGGAACCGACCCGGCTCGTTGTCGCCTTCGTCGAGGGTGAGCCAGACTACCGGCGGGCGCGTCGCGGCGATCCAGCCGGCAACGGCGGTCGTCTTGCCGAAGCCGGCGGGCGCTGCCACCAGGGTCACCCGCCGCCGCGTCGCCTCGTTCAGCTGCTCGACGAGGCGCGGCCGCGGTACTACCTCTGGCCCGAGCGCCGGCACGAGCAGCTTCGTGGCCAACAGCTGCTCGACGGCGCCGGGATCGACCCGTGCGGTTTCGGTCGCCACAACCCCACTGCTTTCGCTGCGCGAGCCACCACTCGCGGTGACTTTGACGATAGAGCCGTCGAACAAGTCGAGAAAACAGCCCGCGGGATAGTCGAAACAGCACCGAGAGGTGGGCGCGCGGCCACCCGATGGGGTAGGTCGGTCGCGCGCCGGGCATCTGTTCGACCGATCGGCAGGCGCGCCGCCCG
Organism: Thermoanaerobaculia bacterium; assembly: GCA_036257295.1. Taxonomy (GTDB): domain Bacteria; phylum Acidobacteriota; class Thermoanaerobaculia; order Multivoradales; family Multivoraceae; genus DATAFT01. Next base: position 1,749 of record DATAFT010000558.1, on the reverse strand, counting down.
CGCTCGGACGATGCGCTTCCCGGCGCGCGGTCACTCCCACCCGCCGGAAGGTTGGCAATCGCCGCCACGAGCGCCGGCATGAGGACATGCACGACGAAGCTGCCGCGCTACCCTGCACCCCTGGCTGCTCGAGCAGACCGACACCACGCGGTCTCCGCTCCGTCGCGCAGGATCCCAAAGCGCTTGGTGGCGTATGCGTGGTGGATCGCCCTCGGCGGTGCGCTCGGAATGCTCCTCGGCGCGCTGCTCTTGTGGCGCCCGCTCGAAGGAGCCCTCGCACTGCTGTGGATGATCGCCACCTTCGCCACCCTATGGGGCATTCTGCTGATCTTCGGCGGCATCAACGCGCTGCGGCTGCGCCGCCACGCAGCGGCCGCGGTGTGAGGATCCTCATGGACGATTCGACGCTCATGACGTGGCTCGTCGGCGGTGTCCTGTTGGCGCCGTTCTGGTGGGCACGGCGCTCCTCGTTGCCGACCTGATCAGTAAGCTGCGGGCGGCCGCCCGGGCCTCAGCCGCTGATCAGCCCGAGCTCTCTGGCGCGGCGGAGCGCCTGGCTCCGCTTCTCGACTCCCAGCTTCGCGTACAGGTTGCGTACGTGGGTCTTCACGGTTTTCGGCGAGAGGTACAGCTGTGCCTGCATCTCCGGGTTCGACATCCCGGCGGCGATGCAGCGCAGGACGTCGAACTCGCGCTCGCGGATCGGCTCGGCGAGCGGCGAGACCGCCGAGGCCGCAGCCGGTGGCGCGTCGCCGAACGCGGCGAGCAGGCGCTCGACGGCCGCGCCGGCGCCGGCGGCCGCGGCCCGGCTGAGGAGATGGCGGGAGGGAGTCCACCGACTCCGGCTGCGATCGGCTGTTGGGCTACTCCTGCAGCAAGCGAAGCGGCTGTCCGTCGCGGCGACGGATGGCGTCGAAGTGACGGCGGTCGAGCGTGACGATGAGATCGGTGGCGAGCGCGTCGGCGATCGCGACCACCGCTGCGTCGGTTCCTAGCAGCGGGCAGTCTGCGTAGCGCTCGACCAGGGCGGCCACCTCTACCACTCTTCGCCTCGCGGCGCGCGGGACGTCGAAGCCCGAGAGAAAGCGGGCCTCGATCGTCGGGCCGAGTCGCCGACCGAGGACAGAGGTGACTTCGGCGATGCAGAGCGCGGGGATCACCAACCGCAGATCGGGTCGCCCGAGCACGGCGATGCAGCGCTCGTGATCCGGGTCGGCCTGGTTCGCGGCGGCCAGGAGGGGTCCGCTATCGACCACCGCGATCGAGCTCACCTGCCCAGTCCGCTTCCAGCGCCTCGTCGGTGGCGGCGCCGGTCGCCAAGGTCGGATCGTCGCAGATGGCGGCGAACGGAAGCGCGCGCTTGCTGTTCGGGAGCATCGCGATCCGCAGTGACGCGCGCACCACCTCCGAGACGTTCGCACCGCGCGCGACCGCCTCGTGATCCAGCAGGGCCGCCAGGTCGTCTGGAAGGATGACTGTGATGCGCTTCATATCGTCATACCATCATCACTAGCAGCGCGTCCGAGATTTCTGGCAGCCTGTCTCTTAGCGCAATGACGGAAAACAACGACGACATCTTCCAGATCGAGCGTCCCGACTCGAAGCTCTGGATCTACTACATCCTATCCTCGTTCATGGCGGGGCCACTGTTCTTCGCCGCCCTCGTCCCTCTCTATTTCCGCTACCACACGCTCCACTACCGTTTCGATCAGGAAGGGATCTCGATGGGCTGGGGAATCCTGTTTCGCC
>DATAFT010000530.1:0-10022 GCA_036257295.1 Thermoanaerobaculia bacterium | reverse complement strand
GCCGCGATGCGGCAAAGTGATGCCGCACTGCGGCAAATAAATGCCGCACTGCGGCAAGAGAGCAGGGCACGGCTGTGACTCCGCGGCGCCGGCTCGACGCCGGGCGGCTCGCGATCTGGATCGCCTTCGCGGCGCTGTGGGTCTGGCTCGACGTCGTCGTCCCGCTCCGCCACCTGAAGGAAACGACCGGCGACTTCCGCGCCTACCACCAGGCGGCGCGCGCCCTCGCGGTCGGCGTGAGCCCCTACTCGGAGCCCGCGTTCATCTATCCGCCACTGCTACCGGTCCTCATGCTGCCGCTGGCGTCGCTCCCGGTCGAAACGGCGCGCGTGGTCTGGTTCTGCGCTTCGCAGGTCGCCCTGCTCGGCTCGTTCTGGTTGATGCTCCGCGTGCTCGGCGGCGGCACGGCGGCGCTGGCGGCGGTCGCCGCGGTGTGGATCGCCGGCGGCACCGTGCAGGAGAACCTGGTGCTCGGCCAGGTGAACCCGTTCCTGTTGCTCGCGATCGCGCTGGCGCTGTGGCTGTTGCCGGCCCGGCCGCGAGCCGCCGCCGCGGTGATCGGCGTCGCCGCCTCCCTCAAGGTGTGGCCGGCGGTACTCCTCCTCGTGTTCGCCTGGCGGCGTCAGTGGCGCCCGCTGCTGGCTGGCGTCGCGGTGACCGCGGCGCTGCTCGTGGTGCCGGCCGCCATCACGGCCGCCCTGGTCGAGCAGCCGGGCACTTTCGCCCGCGATCGACCGCTGCGCGTCGGCACCGCGGCGCCGCTCAACGTGTCGCTGCCCGCGCTCGCGCTGCGCATCGCGGATCCACCGCGCTCCGGCGAGATGCCGGCGAGCTGGATCGCGGGCACGTCACCCGGCGGGTTCGAGCCGTGGAGTCGTCATGGCTGGATCGCCGCAGCGGTGGCCGCACTGGTGTTGATCGTGGCCGCGCTCGCGCTCTGGAGCGGCGCGTCCTCGAGCGGCTCGCCGGCTCGCGCGGCGGATCGATCGCTCGCCGGCGATCGGCTGCCGTACGCGCTCGAGATCGGAGCGCTGGTCGCCGCTGCCATCCTCGCCGCGCCAGTGGGCTGGTACCACTATCAGCTCTGCCAGTTCCCCGCGTTCGCGCTCGCGGTCGAACGCGCGCTCGCGGCGCGCCGCCCGCGCGCGGCGCTGCTTGCGCTCGTGCTCCTCGCCCTGCTCACGCGGGCGCAGGCGTGGGGCTTCGGCCGCTACGTCGCGCGGTGGGGTTGGACGGCGCAGGCGCCGGCCCTGCTGTGGCTGGTGACCGGCGTGATTCCGGTCGTGGCCGCGGTCTGGGCGGCGTACCTCGTGCGCGAGGCGCGCCGCAACCACCGGCTCAGTTCTGCTTGAGCTTCTCGAAAGCCGCGGCGATGGCGTTGAGGCCGCCGCTGTCGCGCTGCTGGCGTTTGAGGTAGGCACGATAGTCGGCGGTCGAGCCTTCGACCTTCGAGCTCTCGGTACCGAGCGAGATGCGCCGGCGCTTGGCGTCGAGCTGGAGGATCTGCACCGTCACCGCCTGCCCCGGGTGGTACATGTTCTCCTTGCGGCGACCAGGTGGCGTCGACAGCTCGGAGAAGGGCAGCAGCCCGGTGATGCCGGGCTCGATCTCGACGAAGAACCCGAACTTCGACGCGTGCTCGACTTTGCCCTGGACCGCCTGCCCCTCCTGGTAGCGCTCCTGAAGAGTGCGCCAGGGATCGCCGGTGGGCAGCTCGCGCATGGCGAGGGAGAGGCGGTGGCGCGAGGTATCACTCTCGCGCACCCAGCCCGAGATGGTCTGGCCGACGGCGACGCTCGCGTGCGCCAGGTCGACGCCGAGCGGGAGCTGGGAGGTGTGGACCAGCCCCTCGATGCCGTCGGCGACCTCGACGAAGAGCCCGAACTCGCTGTGCCGCACCACCTTGCCCGAGAAGGTCGAGCCCGGCTGGTAGACCTGATCGATGCTCTCCCAGGGATCGGGCTCGAGCGCGCGCAGCGAGAGCGAGATGCGATCGCCGCCCTTCTCGATCTTGATCACCTTGACGTCGACTTCCTGGCCGTTGCGCAGCGCCTCCTTGGGATGCTCGATGCGCTTGCGGCTGATCTCGGACAGGTGGACCAGCCCCTTGATCCCGCCGTCGAGATCGACGAACGCCCCGAACTCGACCAGCGACTCGACGCGCCCGCGCAGCACGGCGCCGACCTGGAGCTTCTTGCGCACTTCCTCGCGCCGGTTGCGCCGCTCCTCTTCGAGGATCTCCTTGCGCGAGACCACGATCCGCTTCGACTCCTCGTCGACGTTCGTGATCAGGAACTTGAAGGTGCGGTCGAGGTAGGCGGCGGGCTTGCGCGGGTTGCCGAGCTCCATCAGCGAGCGCGGACAGAAACCGGCCACGCCGTCGAGCGTGATGTGGAAGCCGCCTTTGTTCCAACCGATCACCTTGCCCTCGATCGGCTGCTTGTTCAGGAAGGCCGACACCAGGCGCTCGGTGACCTGCTTCAGCCGCGTGGCCGCGGAAGCGTGCGACTCGGTGTCGGGCTGGCCCATCCCCGGTTGGGGTGGGGGGGGCTGGCCCATCTCCGGTTGGGGTGGCGAGGGCTGGCCCGCGGCCGGCCCCGGCGAGCTGGCCTCGACCGTTGGCGTGGGCTCGGCAGCAGGTGTCGACTCGACCGATTCCGGTGCCGGCGACGTCGGGGGCTGGTCGTCGGCCGTCTTCTGTTCGGTCGCAAGGTCGCTCATGAAATGACCGTTACCGTGACTCGGGAAAATGGGTGCAGAGGCGGGTGGTGAAACGCGACTAGAAGGCGTTCAGCCTACCACATCATCTACCTCGACCGCACGGCGCGCGAGAAGGCCGGCAACGGTCGGGTAAGCTTTACCCGTTCGATACAGGGGCCGACTTGGAGCGATCGGTGCGGGCCACCTTCTATCTCCCTGGAGAGGACGACCTCGACCGCCTGCGGCGCATCGATCCCGACCGCGACTGGCTCGAGTTCGCGCGGGGACATCGCGCCTGGATCCTCCAGACCTACCTGCGACTGGCGGCCGCCGGCCATGACGTCGATCTCGCCGACGAGCCGCCCCGCGACGGGATGCTGGTCTTTCACGCCAATCAGGTCGAGTCCCTGCTGCGGTACTGGTGGCGCTGGGGCGACTGCCTCATGATCGCGGTGCGGGCGGACCACAGCGAGTCGCACCTCGCCGACTTCGAGCTGGTGCAGAACCGGGTGTGGGTCGACGGCAGCCGCCGCTTCTTCGTGCCGTTCTGGCCGCAGCCCGGCCTGGTCCCGCGCGACCCCGCGCGCGGCGCGCGGATCGAGCGGGTGGCGTTCAAGGGATTCATCAAAAGCTTGCATCCGGCGTTCGCCAGTCAGGCGATGTCCGATGAGCTGCGCCGGCGTGGCATCGAGCTCATGATCGACGCGGTCGACTATCGTGGCGCCGAGACCGATGGGTCGAGGCTGCGATGGGCCGACTATCGCGACGTGGATCTGGTGCTCGCGGTGCGCCCGCCGATCGGGACGTATACCGACAAGCCGGCGTCGAAGCTCTACAACGCGTGGCGAGCCGGCGTGCCCGCGCTGCTGGGGCCGGAGCCGGCGTTTCGCGAGCTCTACACCGACCCGCTCGACTACGTGGAAGTGAGCACGGTCGACGAAGTGCTGGCGGCGATCGACCGTCTGCGCGCCGAGCCCGATCTCTATCTGCGCATGATCGATCGCGGTCGCCAGCGCGCGGTGGAGTTCTCGCCCGAGGCCGTGCTCGAGCGATGGGTGGATGTGCTGTGGCGGCGCATCCCGGCGCTCGCCCGCGAACGCCCCTGGCACTCCTTCCCGCCCTGGATCCGCCCCGCGCTGCGTCGAGCCGAGCGGCTGATCGAAGGGCGACCTTCCAGGTAGGTCACGACGGAATGGACGACATCCGCGCCCTCGACGTCGAGCGGATCCGCGATCGACTCGGCCGGCGTGCCGCTCTGCGCATCGACGACGCCGGCGATCCGTTCGCGGCGGTCGCGATGATCCTCGCTGGTGGGCCCCACGATCCGGTCATGCTGTTCATCGAGCGCGCGAAGCGGATCGGCGATCCCTGGTCGGGGCACATGGCCTTCCCCGGCGGGCGGGTCGAGCTGGACGACGCCGACTCGCGGCGCACCGCCGAGCGCGAGACCTTCGAGGAGGTGGGTATCGACCTGAGCTCGGCCGAGCTCATCGGCCGGCTCGACGATCAGGCGGGGCGGCGGGCGGGCACGTCCTGGCAGGGCCGACCGATCGCCGGGTACGTCTATCACCTGGGAGAGCCGGTGGCGGTGGTCGCGAGCCCGGAGGTCGAGGAAGCGTTGTGGGTGAGGAGCTCGGCACTGTTCGAGCCCAAGAACCAGGTCGACTACAACGTGTCCTACGCGCCCGGCTCCTTTCCGGGAATTCTGGTCGGCAAGCCCGAGCGCCACATCATCTGGGGACTCACCTATCGGTTCCTCGAGTCCTTCATGCGCGCGCTGGGAGAAAAGTTTCCCTAGCTCGACGACGAGGCCGGGTCGAGCTCGAAGGCCTCGGCCAGCAGCTCGTACGATCGAACCCTCGCCGCGAACTCGTAGGTGATGGTGAGGACGACGATCTCGTCGACCTCGTACTCGGCCGCCATCTCGACCAACCGCTTCCGCACCGTCGACGCCGTGCCGGCGATCGACCGGCGCTCGAGCTTGCCGAGCAGATCGCGCTCACTCGCGTTGTAGGGGTAGGCGAGCGCTTCCTCGGGCGGCGGGAAGCCCCCGGCTTCGCCTTTCACGATCTTGATCCACCACAGGAAGCGCGACAGCGAGAGCCGGTGCGCTTCTTCTTCGGTGTCCGCCACCACCAGGGAGACGCCGATCGAAGCCTGCGGTGCGGTCAACCAACGCGACGGGCGGAAGCCCTGGCGGTACGCGCTCATGATCTCGACGCCGCCGCGCTGCGTGATGAAGTGGGCGAACGAGAAGGGGAGCCCGAAGTAGGCGGCGATCTGCGCGCTGTCGGGCCCGGAGCCGAGCAGCCAGAGCTCCGGGATCGAAGCGCCGCCGGGCATGGCGTGCACCGCGCGAAATGGGTGGCCATCGGGCAGGCGACCTTCGAGGTAACCGAGCAGATCGAGCACCTGCTCGGGGTAGTGCTCGATCGAGATCTGGCCGGCGCCGTGGGCGAGGGCGCGAGCGGTCAACAGATCGCTCCCCGGCGCGCGACCGAGGCCGAGATCGATGCGTCCGGGGTGGAGCGTCTCGAGCATGCGGAACGTCTCGGCCACCTTGAGCGCGCTGTAGTGCGGGAGCATTACGCCGCCGGTGCCGACGCGGATGCGCTCGGTGCGATCGGCCACCGCGGCGACCAGGATCTCTGGGCTGGCGCAGGCCAGCGAGCTCGAGTTGTGATGCTCGGCGAGCCAGTAGCGGTGGTAGCCGAGACGATCGGCGTGTCGGGCCAACTCGATCGTCTCGGCGATCGCCTGGCTCGCGGTGCCACCTTTGCGGATGGGCGCCTGATCGAGGACCGAGAGTCGCATGGGAGGTGACAGGAACGCGCTTCGCTCGCCAAGGATAGCGACGGACGTTGCGCGCGATCCTGTCACCTTACGTGGCGCTTACTCGATAGGGACCTCAGCTCCTGATGGCCGCCACGATCGCCGTGGCCATCTCCTGCGTGCTGGCGGTGCCGCCGAGATCGGGCGTCACCGCCCGGCGCTCCTCGAGCACCCGCGTCACCGCCGTGGCGATGCGGTCGGCGGCAGCGCCTTCGCCGAGGTGCCGCAGCAGGGCGATCGCGGGCGACAGCAGCGGCAGCGGGTTGGCGCGGCCGGTGCCCTCGAGGTGGGGGGCTTCGCCGTGGATCGCCTCGTACACTCGACAGCGGTCGCCGACGTTGATGGCGTGCGCCCCGGAAATGCCGCCGGCCAGGCCAGATCCCAGATTGCTGAGGATGTCGCCGTAATGGTTGCCCATTAGCAACACGTCGAACGGATCGGGGTCGAGCACGAGCTGCATGCAGGCGGCGTCGACGATCAGCTCGCGGTAGCCGACGTCGGGATTCTCCTTGGCGATCCGCCTCACGGTGGCGAGGAAGAGTCCGTCGGACATCTTCATGATGTTCGCCTTGTGCACGAAGGCGAGGTGCTTGCGGCCGTCGGCGCGCAGCGTGGCGTAGGCGAACCGGGTGATGCGCTCGCAGGCGTCGCGAGTGACGACCTTGAGGCTCTCGACCACGCCGGGCACGATCTCGTGCTCGATCCCCTTGTAGATGTCCTCCGTGATCTCGCGGATGAGGAGGAGGTCGATGCCGGGGAAGCGCGTCGGGATCCCGGCGAGCGGCCGGATGGGGATCACGCCGGCGAAGAGGCCGAGGCGGCGTCGCAGCAGCACGTTCGGGTTCTGCGGCCCGGGCGCGTCGGCCTCGCCGCGGCCCTCGCGCGCCGCGTGTCCGCGGGTGAAGCTGCTCGCCGGCGACACCACCGAGAGCCTGGTCTTCAATCCGATGCCGCACCGCTCGACCGCCGCCACCGCCTGGTCGAGGTGCGCGCCCATGTCGCCGACCTCGAGTGTCGGCACGTCGACTCGATCCCACTCGATGTCGGCGCCGGCCGCCGCGACCACCGCGAGCACTGGAGTCGCGATCTCGCGCGAGATACCACCACCGACGATGAGCGCCACCGGTTTCATGAGGGGCGGGACGGCGGACGCGGCGCGGCGCCGCCATCGCGCTCGATGATTTCCATCAGGGCTGCGGTCATGGCCGTGGTCGAGGCCTTGCCGCCGAGATCGCGGGTGAGGGTTTCCCCGGCTTCGAGCAGCGTCTCGACGCCGCGCCGTAGTCGGGCCGCGGCGGTCGTCTCACCGATGTGTCGCAGCATGAGCTCCGCCGACAGGATGAGAGCGATCGGGTTGGCGGTGTCCTTGCCGGCGAGCTCGGGCGCGGTTCCGTGCACGGCTTCGAACACGGCGCAGCCGTCGCCGAGGTTGGCGCCGGGCACCACGCCGAGACCGCCGACGAAACCGGCGCAGAGATCGGAGAGCAGGTCGCCGTCGAGGTTGCCCGACACCAGCATGTCGTAGCGCGACGGATCGAGCACCAGCTCGAGGAACACGGTGTCGATGGCGCGGAACTCGACCTCGAGGTAAGGATAGTTCTCCGCCACGCGCCTCGCCGAGTCGAGGAAGAGGCCGTCGGAGAGACGCATCACCGAGGCCTTGTGCAGAACGCACAGGCGCTTGCGCCCGTTGTGGCGCGCGTACTCGAACGCGAAGCGCATGATGCGCTCCGAGGCGCCGCGGGTGACGATCTTGAGCGCCTCGACCACGCCGTCGATCACCTCGTGCTCGCGTCCGCTGTACAGGCCCTCGGTGTTCTCGCGCACCACCACCAGGTCGACGTCGCGGTAGCGCGCGCGCGTGGGGCCGGGCAGTGACTGCACGGGACGGAGGCAGGCGTAGAGGTCGAGAGCCTGCCGCAGCGTGACGTTGACGCTGCGCCAACCCTCGCCGATCGGCGTCGAGAGCGGCCCCTTGATCGCGATCCGGTTGCGCCGGATGGAGTCGAGGGTCGACGCGGGAAGGGGTGGCAGATCCTGCGCCGCGGCCGCTCCGCCCGCGATCGCGGTTTCCCAGTCGATGCGGCCCTCGGTGACCAGATCGACGGCGCGCACCATCGCGGCCGTGACCTCGGGGCCGATGCCGTCCCCCGGGATGAGTGTGACCTTGTATCTCAAGCTTCGATCAGGGTACCCCGGGTCGTGCCGAACCGGGCACCCGGACTTCGATCAATGCCGGCCCCGGCTCGGCGATCGCGCGCTGGAGCTCGCGGTAGAGCCCATCGGCGGTGTCGGCGCGGCTCCACGGCACGCCGAAGCCCTTCGCGATCGCGGACCAGTCGACCGACGGCTGGTCGAGATCGGTCAATGCCTGTCCCTGCGGTCCCGGGCGTTCGATTCCAGCACGCTGGAGCTCGATCTGCAGGATGCGGTAGATGTCGTTGACGAAGACGACGTTGACGACGTCGAGCTGCTCGCGCGCCTGCGTCCACAGCGATTGGATGGTGTAGAGACCGCTGCCGTCTCCCTCGAGCACGATCACCTTGCGGCCGGGCGCGCCGAGCGCGGCACCGGTGCCGCAGGGTAAGCCCCATCCGATCGCGCCGCCAGTGAGCGCGAGGTAAGTCGACGGCGCACAGCCGGTGGAGAGTGGAAGGTAAGCGCCGCTCGAGGTGATGCCCTCGTCGACCACCACCGCGCCCTCGGGCTGCGCCGCGGCGATCGCCTGCGCCAGGCTCGCCGCCGTGATCGGTCCGGCCGCGGGCGGCGCCGGCGCCGCCGAAGCGTGCGCGGGAAAGCTCGCGGGTGCGTCGAGCGTGCTCGCCAGGTCGTCGAGAGCGCGCTCGACGTCGTCCTCGGGCCGCGCCAGCGTGATCACCTCGATGCCATCCGGAATCAGCCGGCTGATCCCCGACGGATAGCCGAAGAACGCGACGGGATCGAGCGCGCCGGCGAGCACGACGCGCCGCAAGCCGCCGAAAAAGTCGCGCCCCTGCTCGGGGAAGTAAGGCAGGCGCTCGAGCAGCGGAAGATCCGGACCGCGCTCGAGGCGAGTGGGGAAGGTCTCGAGCCCGAGGCGACAACCGCTCGCGGCGGCGATGCGTCCGGCCGCGATCAGGCCGCGCCGTCTCGCGCCATACGCACCGATCAAGAGCAGGCTCTTGCCTTCGCCGCGTAGCGCTCGGCCGGCCGCCTCCACCGCGTCGTTCGCCACCGTCGGCGGCTCTGGAACGCGCAGCCGACCGAACCGCGGATCGCCGGCGTCACTCCACTGGCAATCGGTCGGCACCGTGAGCGTCGCCAGCCGGCCGGGCTTGGTCCACGCGGTGGCGATCGCCTTGCGCACGTCCCTGCCGAGCGAGCCGGCGGAGCTGCATGCGCGAAACCAATCCGACACCGGCCGCGCGAGCGACTTGATGTCGGTCGCGAGCGGTGGGTTGTAGCGGCGGTGCCAGGTGGCGTGGTCGCCGATGAGGTTGACGACCGGGCTGCGGCCGCGTTTTGCGTTGTGGAGATTCGCTACCGCGTTGCCGTGGCCCGGGCCGAGATGAAAGAGCGTCATGGCCGGCTTCTCGGCCATACGCCCATAGCCGTCGGCGGCGCCGCTCGCGACACCCTCGAAGAGCACCAGGACGCCGCGAAGACCGGGCTCGGTATCGAACGCGGCGACCAGCGGCATCTCGCTGGTGCCGGGGTTCGAGAAACAGACCTCGATGCCCGCTGCGCGGGCGGCGCGAACCAGACTCTCGGCTCCGTTCATCGTCTCCCTCTCCGTTTTCGAGCTTCCAACCCTGACCGCGGGACCGGGGTCTCGATCCCGGGCTCAGGGAAAATTTCCCACATGCAGCTCTTTCGATTGATCTCTATGCGCAAATAGTAAGCAGTGTTATAGTACGCATTCTCTTGTCACTGTAGGTCTGAAACTTGCCCTTCCGTAGCGACATCTTGCGGCACCTTCCCCCCAACGCCTTTGGGGGATTGCCTAGTTTACGGGATCCTCCACCCGCTCCTCTCATGGGCGCGATTCGTGCTTCAACGGCCCGCGGCAGGCGTGAGCGGCCGGGCTCATTGCGGTCTGAAGTGGGACTGGGTCCTGGCCGAAGCAAGGGAGAGGAGCAGGCAGGGATGCCTCGAGGAAGGCTCGCGCCGGCCGAGCCGTACGACGCCGCCGTCATCGGCGCGGCGGTCGAACGGTGTAGCCGTGCACTGTCGCGGCTGTTGGCTTGGACCGTGCTTCTGCTCATGGTCCAGCCGCTAGCGGCGCAGTCTCTGAGGGAGCGAGTGCGGACCCAGGCCAGCTACACCTACTACCACGGCATCACGGCGGAGATGGCGCAGGAGCGCATCGGTGTCGAGGGAGTTCCAGCGCTGCTCGAGCTGCTGGCGGACCCGAGCTTCCCGCGCCGCGACAACGTGGTGGCGTTCCTGACCTACCTGGGCGCCGGGGAGAGCACGACGGCGCTGCTGGAGGTGCTGGCGTCGCCGCCGGC